>REBS01000040.1 GCA_007692605.1 Gemmatimonadales bacterium | reverse complement strand
TTCTTGGGGGTCCGAGCGCGTCGGACGTCACCTTCACCCGGGGAACGTTCGACGGAAACGCATGGTCGCAGCGCGACCTGACGGTCACAGAATCGGTGGTCACGGACTGCACCCCATGAAGAATCATGAAAACTCAAGGAGATTCGAGATGTTTATCAGATCCATCATAATCGTAACCGCGGCGCTGGCAGTCGCCATGCCCGGAACGGCACAGGAACGGGGGACGATCGAGTTCGGAGGGTTCGCTACCGGCACCTCCTTCGACAACAGCCTCAACATGAACAACAGCTTCGGAGCAGGCGGCCGGGTTGGCGTCTTCGTCCTGCCGTGGTTGTCGCTGGAGTTCGATGGCCTGGGCAGCACCGCAAGCCGCACGCTCGGGCTCCAGGACGTGAACGTGGGCATGGTCCACGCACGCGTCACCGCGGTCCCCCTCAAGATGGGACGGACGTCGCTGCTCATCGGCGCCGGGGTCAACGACTTCGATACGAACTTCCATCTCAGCTACGGAATCCACGGGCTGGTGGGGGCGAAGTTCGATCTCAACGACAACGTCGCGCTGCGAGTGGACGCCATCCAGGACCGGATGTCGATGGGTGGAGGGGGGAACCGAAGCATCCAGGCGGGTCTGGCCATCTACCGTCACTCACCCACCACCACTCAGGTGGTCACCCGGGACGTGCCGGGGCCCGCCGCGACTCCGACAACGCAGCGCCCCGACTCCGTCAGCGCGGCGGAAACGGCACGCCTCCGCGCAATCGAGGCCGAGCACCGAGCCCTGCTGGCCGCCAACGCTCGTGCCGGTTCCGATGCAGCGACGATGGCCGAAGTGATCCACTTCGAGCACGACTCCTCGGAACTGAGTAGTGCCGCCCGGGCCATCCTGAACAGCAAGGTCGAGGTCTTCCGGAGTGACCCGGAGATGCGGATCATCATCACCGGCTATGCCAGCCAGCCCGGTACAGAGGCCTACAACATGGCACTGGGTCTTCGCCGGGCCGAAGCCACCAGGGCGTACCTGGTCTCGCAGGGCGTCGCCGCTTCGCGGATTCAGATCGCCACGCGTGGCGAGAACGACCTCGTGATCGACGGGCCGGGAGAGCGGGCCGATGCGGCGAACCGCCGCGGTGAGTTCCGCCTTCTCGTGGCCGACCCCGGTCAGTAAGGCGAACCGCACTCGATAGGAGGCTGATGGGCGCGTGGTCCGGTTCGGACTCGAGTCCTGAAGCTCCAACAACGACAGGGCCTTTCCGGATTTCCCGGGAAGGCCCTGCTGTGCGTGGTCGATGCTGGTATCAGCCCTGAGGTCACGTTGTCACGACGAGCATCGTGCCGGGCATGAAGGAATCCGCTCGATCGCATGCATTCGTCCTCCCTCTGCTTAAAGGCGAGGGTGCTTTCATGGCTTTCCAGTCATCCTCTGATGGTACTTTCGGCCTTCCTCCCTTCGTGGTTTGGGGTGGAGGTCTTCTGCTCCTGGATCCGATCCTTCAGGGCCGCAGTCCCCGTACTGCCGAAGGACGGACGGTGGGGGGTCGAGCACGCCGCCGCTTCATCGTCACCACGGCCACTCCCGACACGATGACGAGAGCTGCGATGATGGTCCGCTGGGTGAGCGCTTCTTCGGCCAGAAGCCAGCCCAGGACCACCGCCACCAGCGGATTCACATACGCGTAGGTCGCCACCTTGGCGGGGGTGCTTACCCGAAGGAGCCAGATGTAGCAGGTGTAGCCAACAAGCGAACCGAATACGATCAGGTAGAGGAGCGCCAGGACGGAGCGGGAGGAAGCCGCCGCCAGCTCCATGCGGGCGGGCTCGCCGACCAGAATGCCCAGGAGCAGGAGCGCCGCACCACCGACCAGCATCTGCTGCCCGGTCGCGAGAAGGGGGGTGGCGAGCCGGGCGGAGCGGGAATACATCGAGCCCGCGGCCCACGAGAATGACGCGAGCACGAGCACGCCGGCCCCCAGCGGGTCGACGCGGTCCCCGCCGATGAGTCCCTCGGGGCCGATCAGCACGGCCATGCCGATCATCCCCAGGATGAGCCCCACGATGACCGCCGTCTTCGGCCGGAGGCCGCCGGGACGCAGCCAGTCGATCAGGACCATCCAGAGCGGCACCGATGCCACCAGGAGCGCCGCGATTCCCGAGGGGACGCGCTGCTGCGCCCAGACCACGCCCCCATTCCCCCCCAGAAGCAGGAGACATCCCACGACGGCGGCGCCCCCCCACTGCGCTCGGCTCGGCGGCGGGGTCCCACGCATCCGGAGGAACCCGTACAGGAGCCCGCCCGCGACCAGGAAGCGGACCCCCGCCATCATGAACGGGGGAAGTGTCTCGATCGCGAAGCGGATGCCGAGGTACGTCGAGCCCCAGATCAGGTAGACCGCAGCGAAGGCCGCGACGACCCGGCCGGTGGAGGGGGGCGAGCTAGACGTGCTGATCCACCAGGATCGGGTTTCCGTCGGGATCCACAGCCACGAAGCTGGACGGGCCGGTCGTGTTCTCGTCCGCCTCGCTCACCAGTTCGACCCCACTCGCCTTGAGTTGCCTCTGCAGTTCCCGGACATCCGTGAAGCCCTCGACTTCGCGACCGTCGCTGTCCCAACCGGGGTTGAACGTCAGCATGTTCCGTTCGAACATGCCCTGAAAAAGGCCGATCACGTGATCTCCATTCTTGAGGATCAGCCAGTTCTGGGACCGGTCTCCGGCAAAGACCTCGAACCCGAACTTCTCGTAGAAGTCCCTGGACGCATCGATGTCATTGACCGCAAGACTGATGGAGAAAGCGCCAAGCTCCATGATCGGACTCTCTTTCCGGGGTGAAATCACGGCGGGTCGCCCGCGCACAGGTGCAGTATGCCGGCAGGACTGCCTGACCACCAGTGCGAACGGCGGATTTCCCTTCCAGGTCTGTTGAAAAGGGACAGGGACTACCGGCACGGGGTGCTGTGGTGCCTGGCTCGCCGGTGGCTCCTACGTGGGACGGTCGCCTTCGGGGCAGCGGTCCGCGGGACGGTCATTTTCGGGACGGTCGTCGGGGAGCCCGCGGGTGACCGGAAAGAGCGCAAACGTCGCAGCGGAAGAGGCGTTTGCTCGATTTCCGGCAATAATTGCCGGAAGTATAGCATGGATGATCACGGCTCAACGAGCCGTGCTCCTTTTTCGGTAATAATGACCGGAAATCCCGCATCGGTCGAATTTTCGGGGACGTTTGCACGATTTCCGGCGACCCGGCGGGGATCGCATCCCACGGGCCTTCGACGGGCCGCCCTACCCCGAGGGAAGCGGGGCTCGCCCGCGTTCACCGGGGGATCACCCGTGTTCACCGAAAGCTCACCGTTAGGATCGGAAGGCTTTCTCGGTCGATCTTGACCCACTTCTTCGGATAAAAGGGGTCGACTGGCCATCCCTGCACTCTGCTTTTCTGGGACCCCATCACGTCTTTCGAGTGAGCTGATCCGGATCGCTTGTCCACCCAAGCGCAAGCCGTTCATGCGGTGAACAGAGCGACTCCCCTCCTGGGAGGCCATGCAGAGGCGGTCGACCTACTCACCATCACCAGGGAGTTTTCTGGCCTGAGGCGACGCCTCCCCGAAGTCCCGACTTGGCAAGAGTAGACCGACCGCAGAACCCCGTCCCATCAGACTCGCCTCGTCAGCGGGGCTGTTCAGTAAGTCGACGAAATTGTTCATCCGGTTACCAGGGCGGTCAACTCAGGGCGAACTGCCGTTCACTGAGTGAACGATCGTGTTCACTGAGTGACGATAATCCCCCGGTCGGCATGGTGCCTCCCCCGTCACCCGATCATGCTGCGGAAGATCGCTTGGAACCTCGACGGCGAAGCTCGGGAACACCCCTGAACGAAGTACGTTGCGTCAAAAAACTTGTGCGTTCTGATTCGGGGTACTAGGATGAAAGTGGTGCGGTATATTTCCCATCACAACGGAGTTTTCCCTATATTGCATCCCCTCCCCCGACTCAATCCGGCAGGCTTCGGACGGCTGACCCCTGACGCGCGGCAGGGTGTGCCATCGCGGCTGCCGTGCGCGCTGATTTTCACAGTGCTGGTTGCGACCGCCTGTTCGGACGTGCTCCCGTCCGCCTCGAGTCCGGACGTGCCGACCGCCACCGTCGTGGGCTTTCAGGACCTAGACGCTGCAGAGTTCGAGAATCGCTATATCGTTCGCCTGCATGACGACACCGAAGACGTCCGCGCTCGAGCCGAGAGCCTAGCCGCTGAACGTTCCGGCGAGGTACGTAATACCATCGAGACCGTGTTTCGGGGATTCGTCGTCGAGTTGCCCTCGACCGAAGAAGCCGAGCGGCTCGCCCGGTCACCGGATGTGCTTTACGTGGAACCTGATGTGCTGCTCGAACTGGCCAGCCCAGAGTTCACTGTTTTGGGATCCGAGCAGACGAATCCGGGTTGGGCACTGGACCGGGTCGACCAGCGTTCTTGGTCGCTGGATCAGAAGTATCGCTATCAACATACCGGTGACGGTGTACATCTCTACGTGATCGACACCGGGATTCAGGATATCCCGGGGGAATTCGGGAACCGTCTGGATCCACAGGCCTGGATTTCCACAAGCGCAGCCCTCAAATGCAGTCCGGACCCATACGTGGATGACTTCGGACATGGGACTCAGGTCGCAGCCGTGGCCGCAGGACAGAACTACGGAGTAGCCAAGGACGTCTCGATCCACTCAGTCAAGACGGATGCATGCGACGACGGGAAATTCCTCACGTCGGAGGTCGTCACCGCGATGGATTGGATCGCCGAAGAGCACGAGACCCCCGCAGTTGTGAATTATAGCGGGAAGGCAACGGACCCTTTCTCCCCATGGGAACGTAGCCGTGCCGATGCCATGGCCGGTCTTATCGCCGCAGGAGTAACGGTCGTGAAGGCCGCCGGGAATGATGACGTTGATGCGTGTGATGACGAAGGAAACCAAGTGCAGGACGCGATCGTCGTAGGAGCGGTCGATAGCAGCGGCGAGAGAAGCGTCTGGGATGCTGACAAAGCGTCGAATTGGGGTGCGTGTGTTTCGATATTCGCTCCGGGAACGAGCGTTGCCACCATAAATCCGAGTGGATCTCAGGAGTATCAGTCCGGAACGTCTGTAGCCGCCCCCATGGTGGCGGGAACCGCCGCGCTCGCGCTCGAAGCCAATCCGACCGGATCCCCCAGCTTCGTTCGAGCCGACATCGAACAAAGTGCCACGATGGATTCGCTTGCAACCGGGACCCTGAACGGGTCACCGAACCGCTTACTCCATTCGTTGCGTACTCGAACCTGGATCGACGGCTACAGCAGAATCGAGCAGCCCGGACAGTACACGTGGACAGCCAATCCTTCAGGGGGACACGGAAGTTATACCTGGAGCCACGAGTGGTTTGAATCCGTCAACAACGGTCCCTACACGTCGATCGGTACCGGCGCGTCGGTAGATATCACGTTCTCGGTCGCATACTGTGCCACGCACAAGCTGCGACTCGAATCGACCTACGGATCCGAAACCGTCTCTGATGTAATGGTCATCCAGGTTGAGAACGAGCCGTGTCCTATTTGACACGTACCCACTCCACCGAACAACCACCACCCAAGAGGAGTTCGCGATGAACTTGTCGAGACGAACCATCCACCTGATCGGCTTGCTGAGCCTGGTCGCTCTCGGCGGGTGCGACAGCATTTTCGGTCCAGATGAGCTGCGCGTTCCCGGCATCCTGAGACTGGAGGCAGATGTCGTCGAGGTCCCCGATGTAGCCGTGGTTGACGAGGCCGTGACGATCCGCGTGACCACCGGGTTCTACGGGGGTTGTTCCCGGAAGGGAGACACCCAATTCGAGCAGGACGGATCTCGGGTGGTGGTGCGACCCTTCGACTATCTCACGTCGCCGGGAGACGATTCGGACTGTGTCACCATGGTGCGGACATTCCTGCACGAGATCGAACTCCAGTTTGATGAAACCGGGGTGGTCACGGTGCGAATCGAGGGCAGTGACGAGACGGGCGGCCATCGTGCGATCGAGCGCGAAATCGTGGTCGAGGAGGCCTGACCTTCCCGGCGGACGTGTCCGACGTCTCGAATAACGAGTCGGATCGTGGCTACTTCACCGGATGCCCGAACGCCTGAAACAGCCTAGTCATCTGCTCGTCGTTTCCCCCTTAGGTCCCGCTTGTTGCGATGCAAGAGCGATTGCTCGCTAGCGCCTTTCAGGTGATCAGCCGGGGGTTGTCCCCCACCCGTCGGACGGTCGATCCCGGCGAGTCGCGCCATCCAGCACCACCACAGGTCGTCGGCCCTCGGGGCGAACTCCATGGCACGCTCCGCGTCCACCGCCCGCGGGTCGAGACTCCCGGGCGGGAACAGGACCCCGGCCCCGCTCGTGGGGAAGAGCCGCGGATCGGGGCCGCGCACCTCGGTGTTGGGGTGCCATTTCCGACACGGCCTGAGCGATCCGTCCGCCTCGAGCGTGACCAGGTGCGCCCGCCCGCTTAGGACCTCGCACGTCTCGCCCCGGAACCCCTCGACGAGCGTGCGGAGCCAATCGGGCCGGTAGTAGATGTCGTCGTCGGCCGTGACGTGCCACGCGTCCGGCTCCTTCCGAAGCGCCGGAGGCAGGTTCTTGTACGAGCGGAGGTCGCGCGGGACCGTGCGGATCCGGACCGCCAAGTCCTGCAGAATCAGTGGCCGGAGCGTCCGCTCGAGCAGCTCAAGCGGGGCAGATGGACGGTCAGGTTGACGTGGAGCGGTCCGGGGAGGCCGTGCGGGGGGCGCTACGCTCGGAGCACTCCCGCCAGGCGCGCTCCATCACTTCCGTAGCCCTGCGCTGGAGCCCCCGTCCCGTCAGGGACTTCCACCTGCGCAGGAACAGGTACCGCAAGTGCCGCCAGAGCCGCCAGAGCCGCCAGAGCCGCATGACCCGGGCGCTCAGCCCGGCTCCCCGCCCTCGAGCACCTCGAGCATCTCCAGTCCGGCGCGACGGGCGTCGGCCTCGAATCCCTTGCGGGTCAGATGGTCGCGGAGCTTCCGGGAGAGGGGGCGGCGCGGCCAAGAGCCACAGCGGTCACCCGCTTCGGAGCCGGAGCCGGAGCCGGAGCCGGAGCCGATGGTGGTGGCGCAGGACCTCTCTTGCATCCCCGGAGTTCCCGGTCACCTGTCGGGATGCATCCTTCCCGATCCGTACCAGGAACGTGTCCTCACCTGCCGCAGGGCCGAACTTCTTCAAGATGACCTGGCCACCCCTGGATCGTCCCTTCACGACCGACCTCCCGCACTTCCAGTCTCGTCTCCGCTTGAACTTCATGCTGACGTCCTCCCCTGATTCGAGTATCCGAATCCACAGCATGTCGGGGCTCCTCGACAAAGACCCATAACCGTCGAGTCGACCCTCACCACCGGAGTCAGCTGATCGTCGCCAGCGCCGGCATTCTGGTGGGCGACTGGTGGGCTAGCCCACCTCGTAACCCACCAGAAATCCAGTCGTGACGCACCCTGCGCCACGGCCGGTGGTGGTGTCCGAAATGGACCTGAACCCTGAAAACCCAACAACGACAGGGCCTTCCCGGATTCACCCGGAAAGGCCCTGTCGGACAAGGAGGAACTTATTTTGAACTTAGGGGATGGTCGCTGCTGGACTCGAACCAGCGACCCCTACGATGTGAACGTAGTGC
>REBS01000133.1 GCA_007692605.1 Gemmatimonadales bacterium | reverse complement strand
CTGGTCCGGCTGGAGCGCCCCCGGCGCCGCCCACAGGTTGAACGGCCCGAAGATCGACTGATCCTCGGCCACCTCCACGTACGCGATGACCGACTCGAACCCCGTGATACCGACCTGCACCGCCTGCGTCCCGGTGGGAACCTCGTTCAGTTCGTAGAACCCATCGTCGTTGGTCAAGACGGTCAGAATCGGATCGGTCAGCGGAGTCGAGACCTGGGCCCCCTCGATCGACTCACCGTCGTTGACACTGAATACGAGTCCGTCGATGCTCCCGGTCGGCACACCGGGGGGAGTCCCCTCCTCCACCACCTCGATCTCCACCGTCGCGGTCCGCACCTCGTTGGTCGCCTCGATCAGGACCGGGATCGTGGCGGTGAGCGTTTGGATTCCCAGGTCGGTGGGCATCGTCCACTGCACCGTCACCTCACCGTCGGGGGTGCTGCTCAGGAAGGTGCCGCTGGTCTGGGCCTGGCCGCCCACGTCGATCGTGCCGCCATCGACGACCACCTCGACACCGATGCCGCCCAGCTCCCCCGAGCTCCCGTGATCGAGTCCGAGTTGGAGAATCACCTCGACCAGCTCACCCTGATCCGCCGTCGCGGGAGCCGACACCGACGCGAACTCCGCCGAGGGCGCCCAGAAGAACTCGCTGAAGGAGATCAGGGTGGCCGTGAGTCCGTCGGCGGCGTGCAGCGGCCCCCCGAACACGAACTCCCGGACCCGGTGCGCAAATCGCGCCATGGGGCTCATTCCCATGAAGATGACGGTGTCGCAATCCAGCCCAGCCAGCGGCGCGCTCGAGGTGACCGGTCGGCGGACCTGACCGTCGCTTCCCCGCTGGTGGATCTCGAAGTTGTCGGGCATCCCCGGTTCCTGACACATGCTGAAGTAGACGGGGGCGTTGAAGGTCGCGCCACCCAGGTCCGGGAGCGTCGTGATCCGGTAGCAGGACTCCCGCTGCGGAAGCTCGATCCCGTCGAAGCAGGCCCCCGCCACCAGCGGCTCCTCCTGGACCTGGACCAGGATCGGCCCCTCGAATCCGTCCGGGACCCAGTTGTCCTCGGCGGTCAGGCAGGCGCCACTCACTTCGGTGCACTCCGCAAACCCCTCCTCCGATGCGGCGAATTCGACACAGTCCAGGTTGCTGCCATCGAGACAGGTGCCCCCGAAGGCCACCCCGGTCTCCATCCGGAATCGGAGGGGGAGCGAGCGTCCCTCCCGCAGCACGTCACCAGCCCGGCCGCGCGCCTGAGACCCGTCGCTGGCGAAGGTCAGGTCCAGGTACCCGACCGCGACCTGCTCCTGGACCGGCACCTTGCCCAGCAGCACCCACACCCGAACGGTCTGACCCGCCAGGGACTCACCCGAGTTGGTCTCGCTCGTCTTCCAGTCGACCTGGTAGTGCTCGTCACCGGTGGTGACCAACGCGGATCCAGTCCCCGACTCGTCGGTGAATTCCGCCACTGCCGTATTCGAGCCATTCGAGTCGAGGACCGGCGACCGACAGAGCTCCTCGCCCTTGCACACCCGCACCATGACCACCGGCAGGAGCGCCATGTTCGGGGTCCCCGAAGCATTCGGCTGCGAGGCGGCCGGAGGCAGCCAGTAGAAGTGGGGGTTACCTCCCTCGACACTCCCGTCCAGGATCTTCGACTCCGCCAACTCGAGCGGGAAGAGGGGGGGCGCGTCGGTGGGACTGCTCGCGTCCGTACACCCCGCCGCGAGCAGAAGGAAGGTCGCAAAAATGAAATACCGGCGTGCAGACCGCATGAGAGCTCCTGGCCACTAAGTAGATGAAACGCAATACCCAGCATTAGAATATCCCCACGGATCGATCGACCGTTAGCACGTACGTCGCAGAAACATGCCTGCATGTCGCGAAATCTTCGGATCCAGTGCTTTCGGTGGCTGAAATGGCGGCTCGAGGAGATCGGGGAGCGCGCGGAAGGCCGCCCCCTGCGGCTCCTCAGCTTCGGCTCCGGTGCCACCTCGGTCCTCCTCTGGTCCCAGATGCACGAGGACGAGAGCACGGCCTCGATGGCCCTCGCCGACCTGATCCACCTGTTCGCCACCCACCCGGATGATCCCGGGGTGCGGGACCTCGAAGCCGCCCTGACGATTCACCTGTTCCCCATCATGAATCCCGACGGCGCAGGGCGTCGACCTAAACCGCGATGCCCGGGCGCTCGCGACCCCCGAAGGCCACGTTCTGATCAACTTCGAGCACCCTCTGGCCGAGGTCGAAGCGAGGGAGATCATGGACGCCGGGGGCCTCCACCTCTTCTTCGAGGAGCTGCAGGTGGGCGCCCCCGCCAGATTCCGCATGGCCCGCGACCCCGACGGGCTCGAGGTGATCTGGGAGGTGGACCGCGACGCCGAGGGCCGACGCCCCCGGTAGCTTCACCCGGGAGGGGTCTCACCCCGGCCGGTCCGGCCAACGGATCCGACCAGCTCCCGCCAGCCGCTCCTACCAGTCGGTCGGGGCGTAGTCCTTCAGAAACTGGCCCCAGACATGGGTGCCCGTGTTGAACCCGTCGATGATGGGATCCACGATCCGGGCCGCCCCATCGACGATGTCCAGGGGAGGATGAAATCGGTGAATCTCGGTCTTGCGCGCCGCGATCGCCTCGGGGTCCTCGTCGGTCACCCAGCCGGTATCCACCGCGTTCATGTGGATCCCATCGTTGTGATAGTCGGTCGCGGCCGTCCGCGTCATCATGTTCAGCGCGGCCTTGGCCATGTTCGTATGGGGGTGCCGGGTGGTCTTGGCGTTGCGATAGAACTGCCCCTCGACCGCCGACACGTTCACGATGTGCAGATCCCGGCTCCCCGCGCGCAGCATCAGCGGCTTCAGCCGTGCGTTCAGAACGAAGGGCGCCACCGCGTTGATCAGGTGGACCTCGAGGAGCTCGACCGTCGGCACCTCGTCCATGAGCATCCGCCACGAATTTCTCGCCCGCAGGTCGATCTGCTGCCGGTCCTGGTCCAGCCGACCCTCGGGAAAGAGGGCTCGCTGGGCCTCGCGCTCCTCGGGGAGCAGCGGAATCTGCGAAAGGATGGCCGCGTGCGTGAGGCCTGGCGCCGCGATCCGATCCCGGTCGTCGACCCCCGAAACCGCGCCACTCGGAAGCAGGCTGTGCCCCCGCAGCCCCTCGAATCCCCCCAGCAGCCGCTTCACCTCTTCGGGAAGCCCCTCGAGCGCCGCCTTCTCTCCCGCCATCATGTGCTCGTAGAACTCGGGCGGGCGACGCACCGTCTGGCAGGCGTTGTTGATGATGAAGTCGAGGCGCTCCCGAGTCCGCATGATCTCGGTGCAGAAGGCCTCGACGCTCGGGGTGTGCCGCAGGTCGAGCCCATGGATCTCGAGCCGGTCCGACCACTCCTCGAAGTCGGCCTCCTGCGCGTAGCGCGCCGCCGCATCGCGGGGAAACCGGGTCGTGACGATCAGCTCCGCCCCCGAGCGCAAGAGCTTGATCCCCGCCTGGTAGCCGATCTTCACCCGCCCCCCGGTCAGGAGCGCGACCCGTCCCGAGAGATCGGCCAGCTCCCCCCGTTTGCGGTAGTTCAGCGCCGCGCAGGGCGGGCAGAGCTGGTCGTAGAAGTGATGCAACTCGTGGAACGGCTCCTTGCAGACGTAGCAGTGCTGCCGCCCCACCTCGGGGGCGTCGTCCGCCTCGGCACCCCCCTCGATCCGCGCCGCGTCGCCGGCCGACTCCCCGTGCGCGGCGGGCTCGACTTCGCCGGGCAGCGAGGGCGGATAGATGTTCGGCGTGGTGAAGGTGGGCTTGCGTCTCAGCGTCCGGATCCCGGTCTGGTTCAGGGCCGCTTCCTCCTCCTCCCGGGCCTGCTCCTTGCGCTTCTTCGCCAGCGCCTTCGTCAGCACGCGGCGCTGCGCCGTGTCCGGGGTCCAGACCTCGCCCGCCGCATGGATCAGCCGCCGCTGGTCCTCCTTCGAGACCTCGGCCAGAAGCGCGCGGTCCTCGGCGATCCGCTCCAGTAGATCGGCGGCCGCCCGGATCCGGGCCGCGAGCGTAGAGTCGCGTTCGGGGGTCGGTGTCGGGTCGGAGGTCGGGTCGGGAGTCGTGTCGGAGGTCGCCATGAGCACAATGTAACCCGAGCCCCGGATCCCCCGCAGGCGTCGCTCCCGGCCCTCGCCCACTCCGAGCCCCCCGGTCGATCGGCTCCTTGCCCGACCCTCGACGGGATCGGTACGTTGCCGCTCGCCGCTTCTCCCATCCTCCGTGACCCGTTCCCCGAGGGCACGTCCCAGCCCCATGCCCACCTCCCGCAGGCCCCCGTCGCCCCCGCTCTGGCACGACCTCACCTCGCCCGAGCTCGGCCGCTTCGCCGCATCGGACCCCGTGGTCGTCCTTCCGCTGGCCGCCATCGAGCAGCATGGCCCGCACCTGCCGCTCTCGACTGATCTCGAGATCGGACTGGGCTTGATCGGGGAGGCCTTTCGGGGGCTCGACCCCGAGCTTCCGGTCCGCGTGCTCCCCCCGCTGGCGGTCGGCACGAGCCCGGAGCACGACGGAATGCCGGGAACGCTGAGCCTCTCGGGAGACCTCCTCGAAGACACCCTGGTGCAGATTGGCGCCGGGGTGGCACGCACCGGGGTCCGCCGGCTCCTCGTCAGCAACAGCCACGGCGGAAACCAGGGCGTGCTCGAGCGGGCAGCCCTGCGGCTGCGAAACGACCACGGGATGCTGGTCGTGAAGCTCTACTACGCGCGCCTTCCCCGCCCCGACCCACCCCCCTTCCCCGATACCGAGTGGCGGCACGGCCTGCACGGGGGGGCCGTCGAGACCTCGATGATGCTGCACCTCCGGCCCGAGCTGGTGCAGATGGACCGGGCCGCCCCGGAGCGGTCGCTCGGCGAGGAGCTCGAGGCCTCGGGCTCGCGGATCGGCCCCCAGGGCACCGTGCCCTTCGCCTGGCGGGCGGGCGACCTGAATTCGAGCGGAGTGACCGGAGATCCAACCCTCGCCACCCCCGAGGCAGGAGCCCTGCTCGTCGCCCACTACGGCGCGGCGCTCGCCGATGTGATCCGCGACGCCCGGCGCTTCCCCCTGGATCGCCTCGAATGACGCCGGACGCCGACCCCCTCTCCGACCTCTTCGCCCCCCTCGAGCGCCGTCGCTCCTGGGTGGTGGGACAGCTCGGGCAGAGCCTCGACGGTCGGATCGCCACCGAATCGGGGCACTCGCACTACGTCACCGGACCCGACGACATCCGGCGGCTGCATCGCCTCCGGGCGCTCAGCCGGGCGGTGGTGGTCGGGGCCGGCACCGTGGCGTCTGATGATCCGCAACTCACGGTACGAGAGGTGGACGGACCCCATCCGGTCCGGGTTGTGCTCGACCCCCGCGGCCGGCTCGATCCGGCCCGACGGGTCTTCCAGAGCTCCGAGGCCCCGACGCTCTGGATCCAGGGGGAATCCGAGGTGGAAGGCGCAATGGATTCGTCCCCTCGAGAGCGTGCAGAGGACCCGCAGGTCGGGACCCTTGCCGAGCGAGGCCGGGCAAACCTCGAGCAGGGCGGAACGCGTGTCGGGGCACATGTCGAGCGCGTGGTCCTGCGCACCGATGCCTCGGGCGCCTTCGCGCCCTCCGATGTGATCGCCTTGCTGGGCCAGCGTGGACTGAGCCGGGTGCTCGTCGAAGGGGGAGGAATCACCGTCTCGCGCTTCCTCGAGGCCGGCAGCCTCGACCGGCTGCACCTGGTGGTGGCGCCCCTGCTCATCGGGTCGGGGCGGATGGGGATCTCGCTTCCGCCCGTCGAGACCCTCGATCAGGCGCTCCGCCCCCCCGCGCGGAGCTTCAGGCTGGGCCCGGATGTCCTCTTCGATCTGGAGTTCCCGAAGGAGGCGTGAGGACCGGCCGGAGCAGAAGCAGCCCTCCCGGCAGGCTGGCCAGGAGCACCAGGGCCCCGTACGCCGCGGAGATCAGGACCCCGTCGGTGGGAGAGAGTCCGGCCAGCGCCCAGATCCCGGCCGCCGCGGCCTCCCGCACTCCCCAGCCGGCCCAGCTGATGGGGATCAGCATCGCCATCAGGACCGGGGCGGCCAGGAGCGCGGTCATCCCGATCTCGGTCCGGGCTCCCACCGCGAGGGCCGCCACGACGAAGACGGCGACGTAGCTCGCGATCAGCAGAAGGGCGGTGAGCAGGTGCACGCCGAAGGCGGCCGGCGAGAGCACCCCACGTCGGGCGTCGCGCCAGATCCGCCCCATCAGGGAGTCCCGTCCCGGCTTTCGGCTGCGGCCGTCCCCCCGGATCCGCACCACCATGAGAGCCACCCCGAGGGCCCCGACCAGGATCACCGCGGTGGCCACGGCGGGGGCGATCCACCCGACCGCCGCGGCCGATCCGAACCATCCGACCGAGACCGTGTCCCGCGCACCGAACCAGCCGAACCCGAGGGCCGCGACGCAGCCCGCCGCCCAGAAGGTCATGACCGCCTGACCCGACGCCCGCTCCAGGATCACGGCCCGCACCGCCACCCCACGGGCCTCCGGACTGACCCGCACATGCCGCCACGCGCGGGAGACGTCGCCCAGCACCCCACCCGGGAGCACCTGGTTCAGGAAGACCGACCGGTAGTACTCGGCCACGGCGGCGCGCCTGGGCAGCGAGAGCCCCAGGCGGTCGAGGGTGTACCACCAGCGCCATCCGAGAAGGGCCACCTGCCCCACGGTGATCGCCAGGACCACCAGGACCCAGCGCAGTTCCACCGACCGCAACGACTCGAGGATCGCCCCATGGTCCAGAAAGGCGAGCAGGAGCGCCAGGATCCCGACGCTCACCGCGGCCCTCAGGAGGAGCGGGATCCGGGACCCGCCCCCGGGAGGCCGGAGATCGCTCACAACGCACCCTCTGCCGGGGGCAGGGCAAGCAGGTCGTGATGCCCCACGGTGACCGAGAACGCCCCGCCCCCATCGAGCAGGGCCGTGCGGTCGGTCTCCCATTCGCGCACCGAGGCGGCGATCGAGGGCCGCAGCTCGATCGCCGCCTCGGCCCAGCCCCGCAGGAGGAGCCGGACCAGGGGGTGGTCGTCGGGTCCCAGCTGCCAGGGGCTCGCTGCCCGCCGAGTCCGCCAGCCCGCCGCACGAAAGCGCTGCTCGGCGCGGAGGGCCGCATCCGGCCCCAGCGCCGGCCCGAGTCCCTTGTCGAGGCGCTGGTGCGCATTCACGGCCCCGAGCACCAGCGCGTCCATCGGGCGCACCGGGTCCCAGCGGACCCGACCGTCGTAGCTGAGTGCGAAGAGTGCCGCCGCACCGCTCGCACGACAGGCCTCGACCATCTCGTCGATCCACCCTTCGGAGACCAGGTCCAGGAGCGCCGCGGCGGTCACGAGATCGGCGCCGGCGACCTCTCGCAGGCCATCGGTGCCCAGGTCGCCCACCACGGCGCGAAGGGTGTGGCGGCCCCCATCGGGTGCCGCGTCTCCGGTGGGTGCCGAGAGTCCGGCGAGCGCGTCGTCTCCGGCGGACGCACCCCCGCGGGCGGTTCCGATCCCACCGGCAAGCGCCCGCTCCAGGAGCGCTGCATCGTGATCGACCAGGAGCCATTCGACACCGGCGCCGCCCTGGGGGAAGTGCTCCGGAAAGAGCCGCGGAGCGAGGTAGCGCACGTTCGAGCCCGTCCCGCTGCCCAGATCCACGATCCGCTCCACCCCCGCCGCCCGGCACCAGGCGCGCAGGGGCTCGAGCAGCTCCGGGGCGCGGGAGCGGTGATCGACCGGCTCCCGGAGCGCCAGCCACTCCGAGCTGAACGAGGCGTGACTCATGACCGTGGCATCCTCATGTGCGTGCGGACTCCTGCGTGAACGCCCGAAGCGCACCCTCGAGCGTCTCAGTCGCCCGCTCCCAGTCCGGCAGAGTGCGCGCCGCGGAGCGTGCCTCGGCGGCAGCCCGTTCCCGAACCTCGGGCGAGAGGAAGGCCCGGAGCGCCCGAGCCAGCGCCGGCGCATCGCCGGGGGGCACCAGGAGGCCGGCTCCCTTCGGCACGGTGTCGGGAATCGCCCCTCCGGTCGTCGCCACCACGGGGAGCCCGCGGGCGAGCGCCTCGGTCAGCACCATCCCGAATCCCTCGTGATGCGAGGCGAGCACGAAGACCGATGCGCGATCGTAGTGGGCCCGAAGCTCCTCGTCGCTGCACTCCCCCGTCAGCTCCACCCGGTCGCTCAGTCCGTGCGCCTCGATGAGCGCCCGGACGCGCCGGGCGAAGTCGGGCGAGCGATGCAGGCTACCGACGCACCGGCACCGCCACCGCCGCCGCCGCCGAGACGAATCCGAGTTCATCTCCCGGAGTTCCGCGAGCGCCTCGACGAGCACGTCGTGCCCCTTGCGGGGGACCACCGACGCCACACACAGGAATTCGACCTCGGCCCCGGCCGCAGGCCCCCGGGCCAGCGGGGCCGGATCGGTTCCGGGAGGGGCGACCCGTATGCGCGCCCGGGGCACCCCGAGCTCCGCGACCTGCTGGGCCGTCAGAGCGCTCGTCACGACCGCCCCCCGGCAGCGGGCAAGCGCCTCGACCTCGCGCGCTCGCAGTCGTGCCCGCTCCTCGTCCGACAGCCCCGTCTCCAGGTGTAGGGGATGGTGCACCAGCGAGACGAGGAGGAGTCGTCCGGCGTGCGCCGCGATCGGCTCCGGCAGCGCTCCCATGGCGAGCCCGTCCAGGAGCACGAGGGCCCCGTCGGACAGGTCGCTGAGGGCCCGGTTCATCGCCCGGCGCGCAGCCGCGTCTCCCTCTGGAAAGGCGCCCTCGAGCTCGTGCACGCGTACCTTCCACCCTCGCGCCCGCAGGCCTTCGACCATCCGGGCATCGTAGCGATACCCGCCCGTCTTCTGCGCGAGGGCGCCGGGGATCACCAGGTCGAGGGCCGGCGCACTCAGAGGGCGCCCTCGTAGCTGGCCCACGCGATGTGCGACTCGCGCAGGGTCACCGTGATCCCGGTGAGCCCCCGCGCGCCCTCGCCCAGCCGGCCCGCCTTCACGGACTCGGCCAGCCGGCGGAAGATCTCGCGGGCCAGAAATTCGGTGGTGGTGTTCTGGCCGGCAAACTCCGACACCTCGTCGAGATTCCGATAGTTGAGGGGGTCCAGGGTGGCCTCGAGTTCCTTCGAGGCCAGCCCGATGTCGACGACCAGCCCCTCGGTATCGAGGTCGGGGCGCCGGAAGGTGGCATCGACGACGTAGGTGGCGCCGTGTAGTCGCTGGGCGGGGCCGAAGACCTCGCCCTCGAAGCTGTGCGCGATCATGAAGTGGCTGCGAACGGTCAGTGTGAACATCGGGTCACCTGGATTGGGAAGAAGCGGAGGAGGAAGCATCGGGCGCCGGGTCGGAGCCCTCGCCGACGCCGGGATAGACCACGCGATGGCAGAGGGCATCGGCGCCCTCTCCACTCAGTCGGGAGAGCAGCTCGGGCAGCTCCTCGAAGGGACTCTCGCCCGAGATGAGGATGTCGAGCTCGTCGGATTCGAGCAGCTCGAGCGCCACCCTGCGGCGGCGCTCGAAATCCCAACGGGCGTCGCGGTCCGGAGGGATCCGTCCGACCTGGCTGCTTCGCAGGGTGAGGCGTCGGGGGTGGAAGCCCTCGCCGAGCGGAAGGGTCACCTCCCGGGAGCCGAACCAGCTCAGCTCCACCACGGTGGCCTCGACCCCGGCCAGGGCCAGCGCCTCGGCGCCCCCGCCGGACGAGCCGCTCGCGTGAACCACCAGGTCGGAGTCGGCTCGCGGGAGCTCTTCCGGGAGCGCGAAGTCCACCCCGAGCGCCCGCGCCACCGGCTCCCGGGCGGGATTCCGGTCGACGGCCGTGACCCGCGCCCCGGGGATCCGGCCGCAGATCCAGGCCGTGAGCAGGCCGACGACTCCGGCTCCCACCACCGCGATCCGGTCGCCCGGTCCCGGTCGGCCGTCCCACACCCCGTTCAGCGCCGTCTCGAGATTCGCCGCCAGGACGGCCCGGGCCGGGGGCACCCCCTCGGGGATCGGGGTGACCGCCTCGGGCGGCACCCAGTAGAGATCCTGGTGGGGATACAGGCAGAAGACCCATTCCCCCGCCCGCGCGCTCTCTCCCTCGATCCGGCCCACGCTGCAGTACCCGTACTTGACGGGTGCCGGGAACTCCCCCTCCTGGAAGGGCGCCCGCATCGAGTCGTGGAGCGAGTCCGGCACCTCGCCGCGAAAGACCAACGACTCCGTCCCGCGGCTGATCCCCGACCACGCCGTGCGTACCAGCAGGTGCCCGGGCTGCTGCCCGGGGATCTCGCGCTCCACGATCTCGCCCCGGCCCGGCGACTGGATCCAGAACTGCCGGGAGGTCAGGGGGCGCGAGCCGGCCCCGCGCTCCGGGCGGGAGGCGGCGGAGCCCGGTTCCGGGTCACGACGGTCGCTGCGGTCGGGCCCGGACCGGGGGTCGGAACGAGGGTTGGTGGAGTCCGTCATGCTCAGCCCCTGTAGGATCGTCGGGAGGAAGACGTCGAGGGCGTTCGGCGCCCCGGTGGCATCGCGGGAGCCGGGCCCGATCGGGCTCGCGCCGCGGCCGACGGGGTCTGTTCGGCGCCTGCGGGCAGCGGGACACCTGGGGCCCCGGTGGGTTGCGGCTCGCCGGGGGCGATCGGGGCCGGATCGACCTCCCAGGGAACCAGGAAGAGGCCGAGCGCACGGGCCTTCTGCCCCGGGCTCACCCGACTGGTCAGGTGAACCACGGGAAGCGCCAGGACCAGCCCGACCAGGATGGGGCTGAGCCAGAGGACGAACAGGGGGCTGGCGGCGAAGGCCAGCGCGGTCCAGACGACGCCCAGCAGCGTCGCCGTGCGCGACCACCGCCAGGCCTCGCTGCGGGTCAACTCGCGGCCGTCGCGGGGCTGGGAGTCCCAGCGGACGGTGCGGCCGGCCAGGATGCTCGCCACGAACCGGGTGTGACTCCACATCAGGATCGGCGCCATGACGACCGTGAAGACGGTTTCGAGCAACGCGCTGAGGGTCAGGCGCACGCGGCCCCCGAATCCCCGGCTGCGCTGGATCAGGCCGAGCACGAGGGCCAGGAGCCGCGGCAGGAAGAGGATGATCGCGGTCACCCAGAGGAGGGAGACGGCGCCCGCCCCCGGGGGGAGAAGGGCGTCGGGGACCGTCCATCCCGCGCCCTCGCCGGCGACCTGCCAGCCCCCGGTCTCGGTCCGTTCGGCGACCTGCCAGCCGTCGGTGCCCGAGGGGACGGTGCGCTCGCTCCACTCGATCAGGATCACGTAGGCGGTCCCGGCCACCAGCATCAGGAACCAGAAAACCGACGAGAGATAGCCCATCGCCCCGGTCAGGAAGTGGAGTCGGCTGGTGGGCCGCAGGCCGGGCGTCGGCAGGAGCCGGAGGTGCTGGAGGCTGCCCTGGGCCCAGCGGCGATCCCGATGGGTGAAATCGACCAGGTTGCCGGGGAGCTCCTCGTGACTGCCCTCGAGTTCGGTGAGCAGGTAGCAGTCCCACCCGGCCCGGCGCAGGAGGGCGCCCTCGACGAAGTCGTGGCTCAGGATCTCGCCTCCTAGCGGGGGCGTGCCCGGCAGGACGGGCAGGTGGCCGTGCTCCACGAAGGGTGCGAGGCGGAGGATCGCGTTGTGGCCCCAGTAGTTGGCGCTGGCTCCCTGCCAGAAGGCGTACCCGCGCGCCAGCATCGGGCCGTAGAGCGCGCTTCCGAACTGCAGGAGGCGCCCGAAAAGGGTCTCCTGACGCCAGGGGAGGGGGACGGTCTGGACCAGGCCCGCCCGGGGATTCGCCTCCATCGTCCGGACCAGCGAGACCAGGGTGCCACCCTCCATGTGACTGTCGGCATCGAGGACCACCAGGTACTCGTAGTCGTCGCGACGCTCGCGGCAGAAGGCGCCGATGTTTCCGGGTTTGCGTCCGGTGTTGGTGGCCCGACGACGGTAGTGGATCGAGGGGGCCGTATCGGGATCCCACCGCTCGTTCAGCGCGGCCCACACCTCTTCCTCCCTGGTGCGGATCGCGGGGTCGGTCGTGTCGCTCAGGAAGTGCAGGTCGAAAGCGTGGGCCGACCCGGTGGCCCGGAGCGAGCCCGCGACCGCCTCGAGCCCCCGGAGGGCGCGCTCGGGGTCCTCGTTGTGCGCGGGCATGACGACCGCGGTGCGTCCGGAGTCGGGGGGCAGGGTCGCCTCGGCCGGAGGTGCGGCAGCGGATCCGGGGTGCGTGACCGGTGTGTCGGTCCGCGTGTTGGTGAGGGCCGACGGACCCGGGGGCACCCGTCGCAGGGTGAGCGGATCGATCCGCAGGAGCTGGAAGACAAAGCCCAGCGCTCCCGTCCAGAAGGCGAGCGAGATCCAGCCGAAGGTCGGGATGAAGAGGAGGAGAATCAGCGCGCCAGGGACCGTGAGCCCTCCGGCCGCGAGGATCCCGAACATCATCCAGCTTCCCGCCAGGAGCGTGCTCCCCACGAGCGCCAGGAAGAAGGGGAGGCGCAGGCGACGGGCCGGGACCGAGATCGACATCATCGATCCGAGGAGGCGTCGCGGGGATCCGGGATCCAGCGATAGGCCCACGTCTCGGTCAGGGGCTCTCCGCCGCGCCGAAGGAAGAGCCCCAGCTCCGACGGCTCGCCCGGATCGGGGGTGAGCACGAAGGTGGCCCTCCATCCGACTCCGTTGGGAAGGAGCTCGGCCCGCACGTCCGAGACCTGGCCGGACGATGCGCGGTAGACGACCTCGACCCCCTCCAGGTCGGGGGGTGACTCCCCATCCGCCCGATGAAAATCCACCACGAAGCGCCGGGCGTCGACCTCGCCCGACGGGGCTACGCCCGGGAGCCGAGCCGAGCCGATCCGCGTCTCCTCGACCTGGGGCAGGTGCTGGGCCTCGAGGCGTCCGTCGAAGGTATGGAGGCGGTAGCGGACCCGGAACTCCTCTCCGGCCCCGGCTCCCCCCTCCGGCTCCCAGAACGCCACGATGTTGTCCGCGAACTCCGAGTCGGTCTCGAGCTCGAGCAGCTCCACATGGCCGGTGCCCCAGTCGCCCTCGAGCATCTCGACCCAGAGGCTGGGGCGGTCGTGGTAGCGAGCCTCGAGATCCAGGTAATTCGAAAAGTCCCGGTCCCGCTGCGCCAGGCCGAAGCCGCGGGGCTCGGTCACCGGAATCGAGGTCACCCGGTCGCCCGGACCGTTGCTCAAGGGGCGCCATACCCACTCCCCCTCCCCGCTCAGAGTCAGGAGCCCGTCGGAATCGTGAATCCGGGGCCGGAAATCATCGACGCCGGGGGCGGTTGCCGGCCCGGTCAGAAACATGCTGGTGAGAGGGGCGAGCCCCAGCTGCTCGACCGGACGCTGCACGAACAGGTGCGCATCGACCTCCATGGTCGTCGGCGAGCCGGGGATCAGGTGGAATCGATAGGCTCCGGTCACCGAAGCGCCGTCGAGAAGCGCGAACAGATGGAGTCCGCTCGGGGCCTCGAGGGCCCCGGAATCCCCGCTCCCGCCGGTGTTCACCCCCTCGTCCGGTCGAAGCACCCAGAACTCGCGGAAGCCCGGGAACTCCTCCCGCCCGCCCCGCGTCGTGTGCACCGCCACCCCGCGCCCCGAGATCCCGTAGACGTGCCCCCGGCCCAGCAGGCGGAAGTACGAGGCGCCCAGAAAAACGGCCACCTCGTCCCAGAGCTCCGGATGGTTGAGGGGGTGGTTGATCCTCAGCCCCGCGAAATCCAGATCGACCCCCTCGAGGGCCGCGGAGAGATCCTCGTCTCCCCAGTACTGGTAGAGCTCCGGCGTGAACCGCACGCGCTCCACCCGGTCGCCCTCGACCGCATGGATCCGGACCTGGTCGGTATGGATCGATCCCGGGTGGAAGAACTGCAGTCGGAAGGGGCCTCCGTCTCGCCATAGCGAGGCCTCGCGGCGGTACTCGATGCGGCGGTAGTCGTCATATCCCAGCTCCCCGAGCGCCGCCTCGAGCGCAGGGGCGAGTGCGGAGCCCTCGGCGGGAGGGGGCGTGCGGGCCCGATCGAGCAGGAGAGGGGGTAGCCCCTCGCGCCCGTCGGCCAGCCAACCCGCCAGCTCCCGGCCCACCGCCTCGGGGGAGGGTGGGGGTCCCTGCAGCGCGTCCGCGAAGGGCGAGTTGCGGGGTTCGCTGGCGTTCGTGGTGCTCTCGTGCACGACCGCCGATGGCTCGAAACCACCCCACCCCGGTATAAGGCGCAGGCCGATCAGGACCAGCGCCGCCAGGAGAACCGCGGCCAGCAGAGTTGAACGAGACTTCATGACGGAGGACACCCGGTGCCCACGAGGGAACGGTGAAGGCAGACCAGATCCAGCAGGATCGAGCAGGCCGGTACCAGGGGGCGTGGCGAGGCACTATAACCTTCCTCGCAGGTGGATTGTTCCTGACCAACCTTCTGCTCCTCGTGCCCGGATGGGTGGCGTCCGGGGGCATTCAGGGGCCCTGGGTCGCCGTCGAGTCGTTCATCCTGATGGCCATCTTCGTCCTGCTCCCCCGTACCCGCCTGACGAAGGTCCTGGCGACCCTCGCCGCCCTGCTCGTCATGATCGTGCTCCTCCTGGGGCTCGCGGATGTGGCGGCCCGTCAGAGTCTGGCCCGGCCCCTCAACCTCTATCTGGATCTCGGACTGGCTGCGCCCGTTGTCAACCTTCTGGTCGGGAATCTGGGCGGATTTCGTGCGGGCCTCCTCGGCGTCCTGGGGGTCATCGGGTTCATCGGATGGTCGACCCTGCTCGCCCTGATCCTGAGTCGAATCCCTCGAGTCGAGCCCGACGCAGGCCCCCGTGTCGGGGCGTCCTCCCCCGAGGTGAACTGGCAACGACCGGCCCTCGCGCTTGCCGTTCTCGCGTTGCCGATCGGGCTCTGGGCCACCGCCGGCCCCGAGGCGAGCGCCGAGGTCGCAGACGCCCGGGACGGTGCGGCGGCAAACAGCCTGCCCGACTGGGCCGCGATGCCCGCCGTGGCTCTCTTCCGGGAGCAGCGCGAGATCCTGGGCCGCATGCTGGGGGAGCGAGAAGTGTTCGCCGACGAGATGGCCGCCGCGCCCTCCTCGTATGCGGAGCTCCCGGGGCTACTCGACCGTCTCGGCGGCCGCGAGGTGATCCTCGCCTTCGTCGAGTCCTACGGGGTGTCGGCGCTCGATGACCCGCTCTATCGTCCGGTAGTCGCCCCCCGCCTCGACGACATGGAGGAGCGCCTCGGGGCCGCGGGATTTCATCTGGCCTCGGGCCGCCTCGAGGCTCCCAGTCAGGGAGGGCAGTCCTGGTTCGGTCGGGGCGCGATCCAGAGCGGTCTCTGGCTCGACAACCAGCTGCGCTACGACCTCCTGCTGGCCAGTTCGCGCGAGACCCTCGTCGACGATTTCCGTGCGGCCGGCTACGCCACGGCCGCCGTCATGCCCGCCATCACCATGGCCTGGCCCGAGGGAGAGCGCTTCGGGTACGACCGCATCTTCGCCCACCGCGACATGGAGTACGGGGGGCCACCCATCAACTGGGTCACCAAGCCCGACGAATACACCTGGTGCTTCTTCGAGCGGGTGGTCCGCCCCCTCGGGGCCGAACGTCCGCTCTTCACCGAGATCGCGCTGATCAGCAGTCACGCCCCCTGGGTGCCGATCCTCCCCGTCCTCGGAGACTGCGACGAGGTCGGCGACGGGTCGGTCTTCGAGCGCTGGATGGAGGGCAGCGAGCGGCCCGAGGATCTCTGGCGAGACACCGACCGGGTGCGGGAGCACTATGCGATGGCTGTGGAGTATTCTCTCCACTCGACGCTCGTCTTTGCCGAGCGCGACCTGGGCCCGGACGCGCTGCTGATCGTGATGGGCGACCACCAGGCGGCCCCCCTGATCACCGGGGAGGACGCGAGCCGAAGCGTCCCGGTCCACGTCATCAGTGGCCGTCGCGAGCTGGTGGAGCCCTTTCTCGAATGGGGGTTCGTTCCCGGTGCCCACCCTCCGCCCGAGGAGGCGCGCTCCGCCGAGGCCGACCCGCGAATGGACCACTTCCGGCACTGGTTCGTTCCCTCCTTCAGCCGGACCAACCCCGACCCGCCATGAGTACACCTCCGAATTCCGACGCCGCCGCCCGATACGGAGTCGTCTCGCGGCTCTTTCACTGGCTGACCGCACTTCTGATCTTCCTGATGATCCCCGCGGGGATCGCCATGACCAGCGAGGGCTTCGACGAGATCTCGGACACGATCTTCGTCTTCCACAAGGGGACCGGAACCGTACTGCTGGTCCTGGTGGTCCTGCGTCTCGGCTGGCGGTTCACCCACTCCCCGCCCTCCCCACCCCCGGGGATGACCGCGCTGCAGGCCCGACTGGCCGACTGGACGCATACCTTCCTCTACCTTCTTCTTCTGGTCATGACGGTGAGCGGGTACGTGCGGGTGGTCGGCGACGGCTTCCCCATCGAGCTGCTCGACTGGCTGGGAATCCCGACCCTCCTTCCGGAAATGCCCGAGCTCGCCCAGCGGATGTCGGTGGTCCACAAGTTCACGGCCTATCTGTTCACCGCGACGATCGCGGCTCACATCGCCGCCGCGATCCACCACGGGATCTCGAAGGGCGACGGGATCCTGGGGCGAATGTGGCCCCCGATCGGAGGGGACCGCTGAAGGCCTCTCCGGATCCGGGCCCTGACGCTCCCGAAGTGCCGACCGGCAGCCTGGAGGATCGCCTCGCCCGACTCGCCGGGGTGCTGCGGTCCCTCGTCATCTACTGGCGACCGGGGCGTCAGTCCGGACTCCGCAAACTCTACCGGCCCTTCGTCGCCCCGAACGCCCTCGTCTTCGATATCGGTGCGCACCTGGGAGACCGAACCCGCGCCTTCGCTACGCTGGGTGCCCGGGTGGTCGCGCTCGAGCCCCAGCCGCACCTGATGCCCTGGCTGAAGATCCTGGTCGGCCGCCATCCCCGTGTCGAGCTTCGGGCCGAGGCCGTCGGCGCCTGGGTCGGCACCGCCACCCTGGCCATCAGCCGCCGGAACCCGACCGTGTCCTCGGCGTCGGGGCCGTGGCGCGAAACCGTGGGGGCCCGGCCCGAGTTCGAAGGCGTCTCGTGGGAGGAGGCGGTCACGGTCCCCATGACGACCCTCGATCGCCTGATCGAGCGCCACGGTGTGCCCGATTTCTGCAAGATCGATGTGGAGGGTTTCGAGGCCGAGGTCGTGGCCGGGCTCAGCCACCCCCTTCCCGCGCTGTCGCTGGAGTTCGTGACCGGCGCGCCCGGGAGCACCCTCGAAGCGCTGGAGAGGCTGGTCGCGCTGGGTGACTACCGATTCAACGCGGTGCGGGGCGAGCAGAGGAGCTTCCACTTCCCGGCCTGGCGCAGCGCGTCCGAGGTTCGAGGCTGGCTCGAGTCCGGAGCCGACGGGATGCCCTCGGGAGACCTCTATGCCCGGCTCGAGGCCCGGCTGCCCGACGGGTGAGCCCGGCCGCTCAGCGCTTCGGGAGCTTCTGGGCCAGCATCCCCTCGAGGTAATGGCCCGCCCGGCGCACCTTCGCCTCGACATACGGGAGATTGTGCCGGTTGAGGGTCCCGTGGAGGCCCTGACGGCCTTCGACCCGGATCCCCGCGACCTCCATGGCCTCGACCTTGAGCGGATTGTTGGTCAGCAGCTTGATCGTGTCGATGTCCAGGTGCTGGAGCATCGTCACCGCCGCGCTGTAATCGCGCTCGTCGGGGCCGAAGCCCAGCACGCAGTCCGAGTCGACCGTGTCGAGCCCTGACTCCTGGAGCGAGTAGGCCCGCAGCTTGTTGCCCAGGCCGATGCTCCGGCCCTCGTGGGCCAGGTACAGGAGCACCCCGCCCCCATTGCGTGCGAAGTAGCCGAGGCTGAGTCGAAGCTGCTCCCCGCAGTCGCACCGCAGACTCCCGAAGAGGTCTCCGGTGAGGCAGGCGGAATGAAGCCGGACGGGGACCGGATCGTTCCACTCCTCGGGCGCGCCGATGCAGATCGCCACGTGCTCGAGTAGGCCGCGGGAGTCCCGGAATAGGAGGAAGCGGGCGTTCTCGGAGGTGGCCAGCGGCACCGGAGCCTCGCTCACGAAGACGGCCTCGACGCGGGCCTCCTGGTCCATCTCGCGCACCTGGGCAGGGGTGACCTCGAGGAGAAGTCCGCTTTCGAGCCGACCCTCGATTCCGGGAACTCCACCGGGATCCACCGGTACCGCCACCACCGCGGGCAGGAGCCGGGCCAGTCGCGCCAGGGTGAGCCCGGCCCACTCCGCTTCGGTCGCCGGGCGCACATCGGCCAGTTCGGGGATCCGCTGCAGCGCCTCGCTCGCGAGTCGCAGGATCTGATTGGGGGTATGCGCCCGCGAGAGTCCGATGCTCAGGTGCGAGCTCGTCGCTTCCTGGAGTCCCAGCACCGAGGCCCGATGCGGGGAGACGATGAGGCGCATCCCGGCCTCGACCGACGTGAGACAGTGAAGGGTATCCGGGGTGAGTCCCTCGACCCCGGCCATCAGCACCGACGGCCCCTCGGGGTCGCGCACCAGGAGCATCCGGTCCTGGCGAAGTTCGAACAGTCCTCGTTCAGCCTGATACATGCAACATCCCTCGAGCAGAGACCGCATCTCCGATGATCCATCGCCCGATTCTGCGGCCGGATCGGGCCCGATCCCGCAGGGGCTCATGAGTTCCGACTCCGCTCATGACCCCGCAACGTCGGGCATAGAAACCCCCGTGGGGAGCCGTAGGGTCCGCAGCATCCTCCGCGACCTCCTCGTCGGACTCCTCCCCCTGATGCTCCTGGCGGGTGTGACCGGATGGATTCAGCAGGACGCCGCGGCTCTGGTTATCGGGGGGAGCCTGGCGCTCTATCTGGTGCAGGGCGCCCTCCTGCTCGGCTTCGCTCCGGGCCTTCTCCCCGGCGGCGAACTGGGACCGGCCAACCGCCTGACCCTTCTGCGCTCGAGCCTGGTGTTCCCGATTGCCGCCCTCCTGCCGATCTGGGCCGATCTGGGGAGCCCGACGACCTGGTGGGTCATCGTGCTGGCCTCGGTGGCGCTCGTCCTGGACGGACTCGACGGGAAGGTGGCCCGCATGACGGATTCCCACACCTCCTTCGGGGCCCGCTTCGACATGGAGCTCGACGCCTTCCTGATCCTGGTGCTCTCGATGGGTGTCTGGCTCGGGGGGCGGGCGGGGGCCTGGGTCCTGCTCGTCGGACTGCTGCGCTACCTGTTCGTGGTCGCCGGCTGGCTCTGGCCCCGCCTCACCGCCCCCCTTCCCGAGAGTCGCCGGCGCAAGGTGGTTTGTGTGGTGCAGGGCGTCGCGCTCCTGGTGGCGCTCGGCCCCATCATCCCCGCCTCGCTCGCCGTCGCTTCGGCCGCGCTGGGTCTCGCGGCGCTGGTCTACTCCTTCGGCGTCGACACCGTCTGGCTCGTCCGGCACGGCGAGGAGTCCCGGAGTTCGAGGTCCCCCGGAACGGGCGCTTGACGGCCCCGGCTTGAGTTCCGGCGCCCCGGCCCGTACTCTCGGGGGGTTCGTTTGCTCCCCCGGCCCGGTCGTGCGCCGGGGAGTCGAAGGCTCCGCCCCTCACGCCCCTTTCGCCTCAAGGTACGGTCATGAACTACGGCTTCCTGATCCGAAACGACCGGTGCATCGGGTGCCACGCCTGCTCCACGGCGTGCAAGGCGGAAAACGAGGTCCCGCTGGGCGTCCACCGCACCTGGGTCAAGACCGTCGAGGCCGGCGCCTTCCCCGACGTGCGCCGGCACTTCCAGGTGACCCGGTGCAACCACTGCGCGAATCCCCCCTGTGTCTCGATCTGCCCCACCGAGGCGATGTACCAGCGCGCCGACGGGATCGTGGAGTTCGACATGGACCGCTGCATCGGGTGCAAGGCCTGCCTTCAGGGCTGCCCCTACGACGCAATCCACATCGACCCCGAGTCCGGAACCGCGGCCAAGTGCCACTTCTGCGCCCATCGGGTCGAGCTCGCCATGGAGCCGCCCTGCGTGGTGGTCTGCCCCGAGCACGCCATCATCGCCGGCGACCTGGACGATCCCGACTCCGAAATCTCGCGCATGCGTTCAGAGCACCAGGTGACGGTGCGGCGGCCCGAGAAGGGGACCCTGCCCAAGCTCTTCTACGTGGACGGGGGCGAGGCCGCCCTCCACCCGGGTGCGGTCGATGCCGACCCCGAGGGGTACGCCGCCACCCAGCACCCGGAGCCGCGGTCGGAGGCCGGCGGCTCCTCGGGTCCCATCCGGATCGGCAGGGGACGGATGGCCGACGAACTGGTGCGCACCACCTACGATGTCGAGCACCGGCAGCCCTGGCACTGGCCGGTGCCCGCCTACCTGGTGACCAAGGGGGTGGCCGGGGGGGTGCTCGCGGGCTACGTCCCGGCGCAGACCTGGACCTTCACCCTCGTGGGCTTTCTCGTGCTCCTCTTCCTGGGAGCCACCACCGCGCTCCTGGTGGCCGACCTGGAGCGGCCCGAGCGCTTTCACTGGGTGCTGCTGAAGCCGCAGTCCCGGAGCTGGCTCGTGCGGGGGGCGTGGATCCTGGTCGGCTTCACGATCCTGGTCGGCGGGTGGGTGGTCGAGGCGGGGGCCTGGCTCGGGTGGTGGGGCGGGGGTGGAGCGGTCACTCCGGGTGACGGTCCATCCGGCACATCGGTGGCGGCGTGGATGGGAGCCCTTCGCACGAGCGTCCTGGCCGCCGGCCTCCCGCTGGCCGTGCTCACCGCGATCTACACCGCCTTCCTCTTCGGACAGGCGAAGGGGCGCGACCTGTGGCAGAGCACCCTTTCGCCCTTCCACCTGCTGGCGCAGGCGATCCTCGCGGGATCCGCGACATTCCTGATCGTCGCCCCACTGGTGGCCCTCCCGGTCGAGCTCGTGACCCTCGCCTGGTGGAGCTTCGCGGTGGTGCTGGTCGTGGACCTGCTGATCCTGATGCCCGCCGAGTTCGCCATGCCACACGGCACCGACGCCGCGGCCCGGGCGTCCCGCATGATCACACGGGGCCGGTACCGACGACCCTTCTGGGGCGGAGCGATCCTCCTGGGCCACCTCGCCCCGCTCGCGGTGCTGGGAGCCATCGTGGCGGCAGCCGCCCTGGCACCGACCCCCGGTGAGCCCCTTCATGCACTGGGCAGCGCCCCCTGGATGGCCGTGAGCGGCGCATCTCTGGCCGGCGCCCTGGCGGGTATTCTGGCCCTGATCGGCCTCTATGCCTACGAATATGCCTGGGTCATGGCCCCCCAGACCCTCCGGAACAGTTGAGCCCATGAGCGACGACAAGCCCTTCGGACTCCCCGTCTTTCACGAGTCCCCGCGCACCCCGGAGCCGGTCCCCATGGAGTCGGTGGTGCACCCCGACGGGCGCCTCAGCCAGTATCCCCCGCCCGAGCGCTGGGACGACTGGGTCGAGTGGGACGCCAAGGCCTGGCCCCGCCGAGTGGCGCGCAACTACTCGCTCGTCCCCACCATCTGCTTCAACTGCGAGAGTGCCTGCGGTCTGCTGGCGTACGTCGATCGCGAGACCTTCGACATCCGCAAGTTCGAGGGCAACCCGGAGCACCCCGGGAGCCGGGGCCGCAACTGCGCGAAGGGGCCGGCCACCATCAACCAGATCTACGACCCGGAGCGGATCCTCTACCCGCTGAAGCGTGTGGGGGAGCGGGGCGAGGGGAAGTGGGAGCGGATCAGCTGGGAGCAGGCGCTGAACGAGATCTCGGAGCGCCTTCGCGAGAGCCGGAGCCGACGCCGCGACGGGATCATGTACCACGTGGGGCGCCCCGGCGAGGACGGCTTCACGAACCGGGTGCTCCAGGCGTGGGGGGTCGACGGCCACAACTCGCACACGAACATCTGCTCGTCGGGTGCGCGGGCCGGCTACGCCTTCTGGACCGGCGAGGACCGCCCCAGCCCCGACCATGCCGATGCCCGGGTGATCCTGCTGCTCTCGGCGCACCTGGAGTCGGGCCACTACTTCAACCCCCACGCGCAGCGGATCCTCGAGGGGATGGAGCGCGGCGCCAAGCTCATCACCCTCGACCCCCGCCTCTCGAACACGGCGTCGAAGAGCGATGTCTGGCTCCCCACCTGGCCGGGGAGCGAGCCCACGGTGCTTCTGGCGATGGCGGCGCACATCATCCGGGAGCGCCGCTACGACGCCGACTTCCTGGAGCGCTGGGTGAACTGGCGCGAGACCGTCGAGCACTTCACCGAGCACCCCTATCCGGGGGTCGACTTCGAGCATTCGGGGCCGGCCACCTTCGAGGCGTTCGAGTCTCTCCTGGAGGCCCTCTACGGGCGATTCACCCTCGAGCGCGCGGCCCGCGAGTCCGGCGTCTCGACGGACCGGCTGCGGAAGGCCGCCGAAGCGGTGGCGGACTGCGAGGGGCGGCTGGCCACGCATGTCTGGCGGGGAGCGAGCATCGGCAACCTGGGGGGCTGGCAGGTGTCCCGCTGCCTCTTCCTTCTGAACGTGCTGACCGGGAGCGTGGGGAACCGCGGTGGGACCTCGATGAACGCCTGGAACAAGTTCGTGCCCACCCCCTTCGACGTCCCCCCCGCCCCGCCGGTCTGGAACGAGCTCGAATTCCCCCCGGAGTGGCCGCTGGCGCACTACGAGATGAGCTTCCTGCTCCCCCACATGCTCCTCGAGGGACGGGGCACGGTCGACGTGTACTTCACCCGGGTCTACAACCCCCTCTGGATCAACCCCGACGGGTTCGTTTGGCTCGAAGCGCTGCGCGACGAAGAGAAGATCGGGTGCCATGTGGCCCTCACTCCCACCTGGAACGAGACCGCCTACTGGGCCGACTACGTGCTCCCCATGGGACACGCCGGGGAGCGCCACGACCTGATGAGCCAGGAGACCCATGCGGGCCAGTGGATCGGATTTCGGCAGCCGGTCCGTCGGGTGGCGATGGAGCGCGCGGGGCAGAAGGTTCGCTGGAGCTGGGAGGCCAATCCGGGCGAGGTCTGGGAAGAGAACGAGTTCTGGATCGAGCTCTCGGCGCGGATGGACCCGGATGGCGCGCTCGGGATCCGCAAGCACTTCGAGAGCCCCTATCGGCCGGGCGAGATCGTCACCGTCGAGGAGTACTACCGGTGGATCTTCGAGAACTCGGTGCCCGGGCTCCCCGAGGCGGCGGCCGAGCGCGAACTGACTCCCCTGGAGTACATGCGGCGCTTCGGGGCCTTCGAGGTGAAGCGCGAGAACTACACTCCCTATGCGCGGCCGGCGCCCGACCGGGAGGGCCCCATCGGCTTTCGCACCCCGAGTCGGCGGCTGGAGTTCTTTTCGAGCACCCTGCGGGAGTGGGGCTGGGACGGGCTCGAGCATGTGATCCCGTGGACGCTCAGGAGTCATGTGCACCCGGACGAGATCGACCGCGAGGCCGGCGAGATGCTCCTGCTCCCGAACTTCCGGCTGCCCACCCTGATCCACACGCGCAGCGCCAACTCCAAGTGGCTCTACGAGTTGAGCCACCGCAACCCGGTCTGGCTCCACCCCGAGGATGCCCGCCGGCTCGAGGTCGACACCGGCGACCTGGTGCGGGTCGAGACCGAGATCGGACACCTGGTGGACCGGGTCTGGGTCACCGAGGGGCTGCGACCGGGGGTGATCGCGCTCAGCCACCACCTGGGCCGGTGGCGGCTCCGCGAAGGCGAGGGGGATGGCGAGGGCGGCGGTCAGCGCGAGGGGGTGAATCCATCGAGCGCGAGCCTGGTGACGCTGGAGCGGGGCGATGCGGCGGACGCCGCCATCCAACCGGCCGGTTCCGGCGTGGCGCCCCTCGGACACGGCGTCTGGCGCATCCGCATTGCGAAGGACGCCGGTCCCTACGACTCCTTCGATCCGGACACCGCCCGGGTCTGGTGGAGCGAGGTGGGGGTGCACCAGAACCTGACGCACGGCGTGCACCCGGACCCGATCAGTGGGGCGCACTGCTGGCACCAGAAGGCGGTGAAGGTGAGTCGGGCCGGGCCCGAGGACCGCCTGGGCGACGTGGTGGTCGACACCCGCAAGTCGATGGAGATCTACCGGAAGTGGAAGGCGATGGCGCGTCCCGCCCCCGAGCACTCCCCCGACGGAACCCGCCGCCCCCGCTGGCTCAAGCGCCCCCTGGCCCCGATCGACGAAGCCTGGAAGCTCGAGGAGTAGCGGAACCCCGAACAGGGTATCGCCCGCAGGGGGTGGATGGTTGCGCCGGGGCCTCGCACCCCCATGTTTGCCGTGGGGTACGAAATGTGACGTCGTGCCCGGCGCCGTCTCCACTCCCCCCAGCGTTCAGGATCCGGCATGCCCATTTCGCACGACAAGGCCCGGGAGATCGCCGAACGGCTCCGGAAGGGCCGAGCCATGGACGGTCTCTCCCAGCTCCTCGCGCCCCGCCCTCCGGCCGAGACCCCCCTGCCCGACCGCGTCCCCTCGCCCCGCGCCTGGACGGCCGAGGCGCACCGCGAACGACTCGCCTTCCTCGAAGGCCTCGGACACACCACCGACGCCCTCTCCGGCGAAGCTCCGGACCCCGACCCGGAGACGCTTCAGGGCAATATCGAGAACTTCATCGGGTACACCCGCATCCCCACCGGGCTCATCGGGCCCCTCCGGATGAACGGGCTGCACGCCCAGGGTGACGTGTACGTGCCGCTGGCCACCTCGGAGGGGGCACTGGTGGCGAGCTACGACCGGGGCGCGCGTCTGCTGAGTCTCAGTGGGGGCGTGGCCGCGGTCACCTCGGTGGAGCAGGTCCAGCGGGCGCCGGGCTTCGCCTTCCGGAGCATCGCCGAGGCGGCCCACTTCGCGGCCTGGGCCGTGGACCAGTTCGACCGCTTCGCCGAGGTCTCCGCCACCCGGACCTCGCACGGCCGGCTGGTGGACCTGGCGACCCATGTCGAGGCCAACCACGTCTACCTGATCTTCTCGCTCCACCCCGGCGACGCCGCGGGCCAGAACATGGTGACGATGTGCACGGCCGCCATCTGCGAGGACATCCTGGAGCGCACCCCGGTCACCCCCGAATGGTGGTTCCTCGAGTCGAACATGTCGGGCGACAAGAAGGCCACGGTCCTCTCCTTCCTGAACACCCGGGGCCGGAATGTCATGGCCGAGTGCCGGATTCCCCGGCGGCTGGTCGAAAAGGGGCTGCACACCACGCCCGAGCAGATGGACCGGTACTGGCGCATGAGCTTCATCGGCGGGGTCCAGACGGGCTCGATCGGGGTGAGCGGCCACATCGCCAACGGGCTCGCCGCCCTCTTTCTGGCCTGCGGGCAGGACGTGGCCTGCGTGAGCGAGGCCAGTGTGGGCATCACGCGCATGGAGGTCACCGACGACGGCGACCTCTACGCGAGCCTCACGTTGCCGAATCTCATCGTGGGAACGGTGGGCGGGGGCACCCGGCTCCCCACGGCGTCCGAGTCGCTGCGGATCATGGGCTGCGAGGGCACGGGGCGGGCCTCTGCCTTTGCCGAGATCTGCTGTGCCGTAGCGCTCGCCGGCGAGATCTCGATCGTGGGCGCCCTGTGTGCGGGTCACTTCGAGGGGGCCCACGCACGGCTCGGTCGTCCCCCCTCGAAGGGTGCTCCCCCCGAGAGTGCGTCCGCGAAGAATGCACCCTCCGGGGATGCACCCTCGGCCGATCCGGCTTCCGGGGCCTCCCCCTCGGACGGCAGCTCCCCGGGCCCGTGACCACTTCCCTCCCCCGGCGCCTCTGGCACTACCAGGCCGAGCGGTTCTCGCTGGCAGCCTACACACCCCTGGTGGTGGCTTCCGTGGTGGCTGCCGTGAGCGTCTCGGTCCATGCCCGGCGGGTCCGAGGGGATGTGCCCACGCCCGCCTGGCCGGTTCCGGCGCTGTGGGCTCTGGGAGGGCTGACGGTCCTGATCTTCTTTCTGGGCCTCCGCATCCTGGACGAGCACAAGGATGCGCACATCGACCGGCAGTATCGGCCGGAGCTTCCGGTGCCGCGGGGCCTGGTCACACTGGCCGAACTCCGGTGGGCGGGGCTGGGACTGCTGGCACTGGTGGTGATCGGCCACCTTCTCCTGGCGCCCGTGCTCCTCCTGGCGATACTCACGGTGGTCGTCTGGGCGGCCCTTATGACCCGGGAGTTCTTCGTGCCCGAGTGGCTCAACGCACGACCCGCCCTCTACATGGTGAGCCACATGGTGATCATGCCCCTCGTCCTTGGCTACGCCACGGCGCTCGACTGGCTCGTGGCCGGCGCGTCCCCACCGCCGAGCCTCCCCGGCTTCCTCCTGGCTGCCTTCCTCGCCGGCGTCGTGATCGAGGTGGGCCGGAAGATCCGCGTGCCCTCCGAGGAGCGGGAGGGCGTGGGAAGCTACACGCGCGACTGGGGCCTTCGTCGTGCCCCCCTGGTCTGGCTGATCGCGCTGGCGGGATCGGCGGGTGCCGGGATCTGGGCCCTCGCGCACACGGGCACTGGCGGTTGGGGGGCCTTGGCGCTGGGCGTCGCGCTCCTCGCCGCCGCCCTTCCGGCCCTGGCCTTCATCCGGTCGCCCTCGGGCCGGGCGCGCGCCGGTGTGGAGACGGCGAGCGGGGTCTGGACCCTCGCCCTGTACCTGGTTCTGGCCACCGGCCCCTGGGTCTCGGGGTGGCTGGAGACGAGAGGTGGCGCATGACCGATTCCGAGAGAGACTCCGCGGGAGCGCCGGAGCCCGAGTCCTCGTGGATCTTCTGTCCGGATCCGGAGGGGATGCCTCCGATCGAGTCCACCTCCCGGACCCCGAGTGTACCGGCGCCCGACGGGGTGCCCGCGAGCGATCCCACCCCCGAGGCCCCCAGCGTACGGGATCCCGAAGCGATCCCCGGAGTGCAGGCGCTGGGTGGCAAGGGTCATCACCTGACCCGGCTTCTGATGGCCGGGGTGCGCGTCCCTCCCTTCGTCGTGCTGCGGACCGAGGCCTTCCGGGCCCATGCGAGCGATCGGGAAGCGGGCACACTCCCCTCGTCCCTCCTCGACGCCCTCCGGCAGGCCCTCTTCCGGGCCGGGCTCGAGGGGATCCCGCTGGCGGTCCGGTCGTCGGCCGCCGACGAGGACGGGGCCCGGGCCTCCTTCGCCGGACAGTTCGATACCGTGCTCGGGGTGCGGTGGGAGCCGGACGGGACGGAGCCCGGGAGCCCCGACGAGCTCGCCCGGGCGATCCTCCGGGTCTGGGCCTCGGCGTCATCGGACCATGCCCTGGCGTACCGGAGCACCTCGGCGCCCGCCACCCCACCGGACTCCGCAGCCACCCCGAAGCCTGTCCCCATGGGGGTGGTCCTGCAGTCCATGGTGGACGCCGACGCCTCGGGCGTGGCCTTCTCGGTGGACCCGGTGCAGGGACGCCGGAATGTGGCCGTGGTGAGCGCGATCCGGGGACTGGGCGAGCCGCTGGTGAGCGGCGACCTCGACGGTGACACGTACGAGGTCCAGTTCCCCGACGACCCCCGGGACACCCCTGCCCACCCGACCGATCCGTCTCCGCCCCGGGTGACCTCCACCCTGAGCCCTCAGCCCCACATGCTCCGGCTGACCGAGGGCGGCGGGACCCAGGTGGTGGAGATCACGGCCACCGATCCCCCCCAGCCCGTCCTCTCGACCGAAGAGACGGTCGAGATCGCCCGCATGGCACGCGACCTGGCCCGAAGCTTCGGCACACCCCAGGATGTGGAGTGGGCCCTGGTGGAAGATGTGGACGCGCCGCGATCCCTCGTGGTCCTTCAGGCACGACCCATCACGGCGCTGCCGGATCCATCGCCCGAGGTCGCTGCCTCGCCCGATCCGGACCAACTCGCCCTGTCCGCAGAACGCCGGATCTGGGACAACAGCAACATCATCGAAAGCTACAGCGGTGTGACGACCCCGCTCACCTTCAGCTTCGCCCGGAGCGTCTACCGCGACGTCTACGTGCAGTTCTGCCAACTCCTGGGGGTGAGCGAGACGCTGCTGACCGAGCAGCGGCACGTCTTCGCCAACATGCTGGGGCTCGTCCGCGGCCGCGTCTACTACAACCTTCTCAACTGGTACCGGCTCATCGCCCTCCTTCCGGGCTACGACGCGAACCGGGCCTTCATGGAGCGGATGATGGGTGTGGAGGAGGCTCTCGGCGACCCACCCCCGCCGCCCAGGGCCGGCGCACGATGGCGCGACCTCGGCCGGGTCGTCCGCATGGTCGGGCGCATGGCCCGCGAATACCGGCGCCTGGACCGCGAGGTGACCCGCTTCCATGCCCGCCTCGAGTCCGAACTCGCCCCCCTGGCCCACGAGAACCTCGGGGAGCGCTCGCCGGACGAGCTCCTCGCCCTCTATCGCCACCTCGAAGACACCCTCCTTCACCACTGGCGGGCACCCCTGGTGAACGACTTCTTCGCCATGATCGTCTTCGGTGTCCTGGGTCGGCTCACCGAACGGTGGCTCCCCGACGAGCCTCCCACCCTGGCCAACGACCTGCTCTGCGGGGAGGGCGGCGTGATCTCGACCGAGCCGGCCCGCCGGATCATGGCGCTGGCCCGCACGGTCCGAAACGACGACGCGCTCCTGGCCCGGCTCCGGGCCCAGCCCGACGACACCCGACTCTGGAAGGAGCTGGTCGAGGGGGCCGACGGTCGCGAGCCTCCGCACCCGGCGTTTCGGGCCGAGCTCCTGCGCTACCTCGACGACTTCGGCGACCGCTGCATGAACGAGCTCAAGCTCGAGACCGTCACCCCGCACGAGGACCCGGCCTTCG
>REBS01000095.1 GCA_007692605.1 Gemmatimonadales bacterium | reverse complement strand
CGGGGGGCGGAAGCGATCGGGGGCGACTCCTCGCCCTCCCTCGGATACATCAGGCAGAGGCGGCCCATCGGCTCGTCGCAGGGGCGTCCCCCCATCCGGCGCTCGGCCGGGATGCGAGTTTCGCGGAAGCGTTCGAAGTCCTCCTGGGCGGAGCGGGCGTCGCGATGGATCTGCACGGAGTCGATCGCCATCTCCCGGACCGCCGTATCCGAGTCCCTCTCCGCATGCGGCCGCTCGGTGAGCGGGACCAGGAAGAGAAGGGCAATGATCAGTCCGGGCAGAACCGAGACGGGTGACAGCATGGATGGACTCCAAACAGGGGGGGTGAATGCCTCGTTCTACCCAGTGCATGAAAGGCGGGTCCCGACGCCCGGGTCCGCGGGCGGGGTCGCAGGGCGGGCGGGCCTGCTTTCTGTATGAGGGTCCGTCTGCTACACTACCCGCCGAATCGCACCCACTCTCCCGCGACGGGGGGTGGGCACGGGTGCGCCGAGTCTTCCCCTCCAGAGCGGAAACGGATGACCCTGTCGGCTCCGAACCTCGTCAGACTGCGAAGCACCCTGGGCCCCGGACTCCTGTGGGCCGCGGCGGCCATCGGTGTCTCGCACCTGGTCCAGTCGACCCGCGCCGGGGCGGATGGCGGCTTCGCGCTCGTCTGGGTCGTGCTCGTGGCACTCGCGGTGAAGTACCCCTTCTTCGAGTTCGGGCCGCGATATGCCGCCGCCACCGGCGAGAGCCTGGTCGAGGGCTACCGGAGGCTGGGGCGCTGGGGGGTCTGGCTCTACCTCCTGATCACGCTGAGCACCGCGCTGATCGTCCAGTCGGCGGTGGTGCTCTTCACCTCGTTTCTCCTGGCCGCGGTCCTCGGCGTGGAATGGCCGATGGCGGTGGCGGGAGGTGTGGTGCTGACGGGGTGCGGTCTCCTTCTTCTGATCGGACGCTTCCGGGCGCTCGATCGCACGATCAAGGTCGTGCTCGCCGCACTCGCTCTCTGTACCATCTTCGCCGCCGCACTGACCCTGCCGCGCATGGGCGAGGCGACCTTCACCCCCTGGCCCCTCGAGGGGAGTGCCGCGATCGGCTGGATCTTCGTGCTGGCGCTGGTGGGGTGGATGCCCTCGGCGATCGACATCTCGGTCTGGAGCTCCCTGTGGACCCTCGCGCGCAACCGGAGCTCCAGAGTCACGGCCACCCTGCGCGAGGCCCTCTTCGACTTCCGCCTGGGCTACCTGGGTACCGGGGTCATCGCCCTCGCCTTTCTCACCCTGGGTGCCACCGTGATGTACACGACCGAGATGCGCTTCAGCCCCGAGGGCGGGGTCTTCTCGCTGCAGCTGGTGGATCTCTACGCCGCCACCCTCGGAGGCTGGTCCCGCCCGGTGATCCTGATCGCGGTACTCACGACGATGTTCTCGACCTCGCTCACGGTGATGGACGGATTCCCCCGCGCGATCGCGCGCTCCGTCCAGGTCCTGCGGGAGTGGGACCCCGAGAGTCGCGAGGACACCGGCGCCGGGCACGAGGAGGCCGGGCGGATCTACTGGGTGGCGCTGGTGATCCTGGCGGCCCTCACCGTCGTGGTCTTCGCACGGTTCGCCGGCACAGTCACGACGATGGTGGACTTCGCCACCCTCGTCGCCTTCGTGACCGCCCCGGTGCTCGGGTACCTGAACCTGAGGGCCGTCACCCTCCCATCCATGCCGGAGGAGGCTCGTCCGGGGCCCTTCCTCAGGGGCTTCGCATGGGTCGGGCTCGGGCTCATGAGTCTGATCGCGGCCATTTTCGTGGGGAGCCTGCTGATGCGATAGCCCGGTGCTGCGACAAGTCCCCTCCGGTCAGCTCCCCTCGTCCGCCGCCTCGACGGTGAACTCCTGGCTGACGTAGAACCGCTCCCCCTCGGTCTCGAAGGTCGAGATCCGGTAGGTGCCCTCGACACCCATGAACTCCCGCAGTTCGAAGATCTCGGTGACCTCCTCGCCGGGACCGATGTTGTCGAAGCCCCGGGTCAGGAATCCGCAGCCTTCGGTGAAACTCGGTAGTTCCTCGTCCCAGGTCTCGTAGACCCGACCCAGCGCCTCCCATCCCCCGGGCCCGCTGCGCTCCACCGGGGCGCAGTAGAGCGAGCGGTAGCGCACGGTCATGGTGTCTTCGTTCACCAGTCGCAGCTCCCCGATCCCTCCGACCGAGTATGCCGTGGTGTCGACCGTCAGAACGAGCCGAGGGCCCACCTCGGCTTCGGTGCCGGAGTCACACCCGACGATTGCCAGCCCCAGCATGGCCGCCAGGATGATCGAGCGCATAAGGGCCCGCCCGGCACCATTCCCGCGCCCGACACCGTCCCCGCTCCCGGCGCCGCCCTCCGACACCGCAGGAAGGGGCGTGAACCTCGATCGAGCGATGGGCTTCATGGCGGAATCTCCAGATGTGGAACACGAATCAGCGGGCTCGGCCGGCATCGGACCGGAAATCGGACCGCCTCGATGGTGATGGGTTTTTCACAATAACGACCGAGCGGCCGCGGCGAAATGCGGCACGGGCAGGGTCCCCCCGACTCCTCCTCCCATGTTCCCGCACCCCGGCGCGCATTAGTCTTCAGGCAACCGGCCCCTCGCCCGCCCGAGGACTCACCGACCTCTGCCCTCCCGGTCCGATCCGTCATGCCCGAGTCGAGCAGCACCGCATCTCTCGCCCCTCGCGCCGTCCTTCAGAAGGTCTTTGGATTCCCGGACTTCCGGCCGGGACAGCGCGAGGTCGTCGAAGCCGTCCTCGAAGGGCACGACTGCATCGCGATCATGCCCACGGGGGCGGGCAAGTCCCTCACCTACCAGCTTCCGGCCCGGATCCTGAGTGGGACCACCCTCGTGATCTCCCCCCTGATCAGCCTCATGAAGGACCAGGTCGACGCCCTGAAGGATCTGGGGTTCCGCGCCGAGGCGATCAATTCGAGCCTCGACTTCGACGAGCGCGAGGCTCGGCTCGATGCACTGCGGCGAGGCGAACTGGAGCTGGTCTACCTGGCCCCGGAAGCCCTCGAAGGCCGACTCCGAAGCTTCCTGGTCGAGAAGTGCCCGATCTCACTCCTGGTGGTCGACGAGGCACACTGCATCAGCCAGTGGGGCCACGATTTCCGCCCCTCGTACCGACGTCTCCAGGGGCTGAGCCGGGAACTCGACGTCCCGGTGCTCGCCCTGACCGCCACCGCCACCCGTCGGGTCGCCGCCGATGTCCTCCGCCAGCTCGGGATGCGCAAGCCCGCCGGCTACAAGGGGTCCTTCTACCGCCCCAACCTGCGGATCGGCGTACGCAAGAAGGGCGAGGGCAACACGCGCCGCGAGATCCTGGCGCTGATCCGGGAGTGGGAGGGCGAATCCGGGATCGTCTACTGCCTCTCGCGCAAAGCCGTCGATTCCACCGCGACCTTCCTCCGCTCGAAGGGCATCGACGCCCGCCCCTACCACGCCGGGCTGGACCCCGAGGAGCGGATCCGCAACCAGGAAGCCTTCCAGAACGACGAGATCGAGGTGATCGTCGCCACCGTGGCCTTCGGGATGGGGATCGACAAGTCGAACGTGCGCTTCGTGATCCACCGCGACATGCCCAAGGATGTGGAGTCCTGGTACCAGGAGATCGGGCGGGCGGGCCGCGACGGCCTCGCCAGCGACTGCATCCTCTTCTATTCGTGGGCAGATGTGAAGATGCACGAGCGCTTCCTGAACGAGATCGACGACCCCGATCTCTGGCAGCAAAAGCGGCAGACCACCGTCGACCTCTTCGAGATGGTCGAGCGACGGGTGTGCCGGCACCGCGCCATCCTCCATCACTTCGACGAGGCGATGGACGCCTGCGGGGAGTCCTGCGACATCTGTACCGGCGAATCGGTGGCCGAGCGAGCCGCAGCCGTCCCCCGCCGCTCCCCCTCCCGCCCCGCATCGAGCCCCGCATCGCGCCCCACGCCCTCCGCCCGCCGGCGGGACCCCAGCCTCTCCGAGGCCGACGAAGCCCTCTTCGAAGAACTCCGCGAGCTCCGTCTCGAGCTGGCCCGCGCGCAGGGGGTCCCCGCCTACATCGTCTTCAGCGACCAGGTCCTGCGCGAGATGGCCACCCGGCGCCCCGCGACCGACGCCGAACTCCTCGACGTCGCGGGCGTGGGGCCCGTCAAGCTGGAACGCTACGGCCAGGCGTTCCTTTCCGTGCTCCAGCGGTGTACGAATTCCTGACCGCTGGCGAAAGGCCCGGCGCTCTAGTATTCTGACTCGCTCAATCCACATTCAATCGCAGATACCTATGATCCCCTCAATTCGAGGTTCGAGCCTCGCGGGCGGCCTCCTGGCCGTCGGCGCCCTCTTCGCGGCGGGTGGACTCTGGAGTCTGAACCCGGCCGAGGCCGGACCGATGATCCCGGCACCCGCCCCGACAACCCTCCTTTCCGGTGACACGATCTCGACCCTCGAAGGGGTGTTCACCGAGGAGCAGGCGCGCGCCGGCAAGCAGGTCTACGACGTGGAGTGCTCCCTCTGCCACGGACCGCAGGAGTTCTCGGGGCGTCTTTTCCAGCTGACCTGGACCGGCCAGCCCCTCTCGTCGATCTACCGGCACATCAGCCTCGCGATGCCGCTGGACAATCCCGGAGGCCTCGCTACGGAGCAGTACGTCGCCGTCCTGGCCTACATCCTCGAGTTGAACGGATACCCGGCCGGGGATGCGACACTCCCCGCGTCCGTCGAGGAGCTGGGCCAGATTCGAATGGAACGCCTTCCCGAACCCGACACCGGGTCACTCTCGCGAAACCATACGCAGATTCGCAGATGACACGGATGCGCTCGCCCGCTTCCCCCGAGCCAGCCGCCCCTCCCGAAGTCCGGACCCCGAACCAGGAGAACTGCTGATGTTCCCAGCCCGCATCCCGAACCCGTCCTTCTATTCGATCCTTCGGAGAGGCCGATCCGGGCTCCGCACATTGCTCGTCGGAGCCGCCGCCGGACTGACGCTCGCCCTCCTGCTGCCCGACACGACGAGTGCGCAGGACCGCACCGGCCCGGGCGAGTGGGCGACCTGGGGCGGAGACGCGGGAAGCACCCGCTGGAGCCCGCTGGACCAGATCCACGCCGGCAACTTCGAGGAACTCCAGGTCGTCTGGCGCTGGAAGGCCGCCAACTTCGGCCCCACGCCCGACAACGTCTACCGGGCCACCCCGATCTACGTGGAGCGCGAGGGTCTCCTGTTCACCCTGGCCGGCCAGCGGCGCACCGTGGCCGCGATCGAGCCCGCCACCGGAGAGACGGTCTGGCTGTGGCGCATGCCGGACAACCCGCGCTGGGCCAAGTCGGAGCGGCAGAACTACGGAAAGTCGGTCGGCTACGAGGTCGTCGACGGGCGGGGCATGATCTACGTGCTCACCCCCGGATTCTGGCTCGCGGCGCTCGACGCCCAGACGGGCCTTCCCGTGCAGGGCTTCGGCCCCGAGGGCAACGGGATCATCGACCTGATGGCCGACATCGGCGACTACCCCTACGACCCGGTCACCGGACACGACCCCGAGGTGGGACACATCACGACCTCGGCGGGGCCCCTCGTCGTGAACGGGGTGATCGTGGTCCCGAGCACCGGACAGCAGGGGTACTACCAGGTCTACAAGGAGAACATCGCGAGCAACATCCTGGCGTACGATGCCGCCACCGGCGAAAAGCTCTGGCGCTTCAACATCATTCCGCAGCCGGGCGAATACGGCAACGATACCTGGGAGGACGGCTCGTGGGAGTACACGGGCAACCTCGGCTCCTGGGCGCCGATCTCGGCCGACCCGGAGCTCGGGCTGGTCTACATCGTGACCAAGGCCGGCACCAACGACTACTACGGAGGGCATCGGCCCGGCGACGGGCTCTTCGGCAACAGCATCGTGGCCATCGATGTCGAGACCGGGGAGCGGGCATGGCACTACCAGCTCGTCCGCCACGACGTCTGGAACTACGATATCCCGCACGCGCCCCAGCTCCTCGATGTGACGATCGACGGGGAGCGGATCCCCGCCATCGTGCAGACCACCAAGCAGAGCTTCGTCTACGCCTTCAACCGCGAGACGGGCGAGCCGCTCTGGCCCTTCGAGTACCGCGAGGTACCGCAATCGGACGTGCCCGGTGAGCAGCTCTCACCGGTCCAGCCCTTCCCCACGAAGCCCGCGGCGTACGAGATGCAGGGGCTCAGCGAAGACGACCTGATCGACTTCACCCCGGAGCTGAACGAACTCGCCCGCGAGATCATCAGCAACTTCCGGATCGGGCCCCTCTTCAACCCCCCCGCGGTCGAGAACGAGGAGGAGGGGATCGTGGCCTCGATCCACTGCCCCGGGGCCAACGGGGGCACGAACATTCCCGGCGGTTCCGCGGTGGACCCCGAGACCGGGATCCTCTACGTGGCCTCGATCAAGGGATGCAGCGCGCCGAGGCTCCTGCCCGGCACCGAGGTCGACCCCACGTCGAACATGGACTACGCCACGCGTGGCCCCGGTGGCGTGGGCGGTCCGATGGGCCTTCCGCTCTGGAAGCCCCCCTACGGCCGGATCACCGCGATCGACATGAACACCGGCGAGCACCTCTGGTGGATCCCCAACGGGGACACCCCCGAGAGCATCCGTGACCACCCCGCCCTCGAAGGCGTGGATGTGGGCCGGACCGGACAGCGCTCGCACGCGACCCCACTGGTGACCTCAACGCTTCTGATCTACGGCGAGGGGCGTGGAGGCGAGCCGCGGATCCATGCGGTCGACAAGCGCACCGGTGAGGAGCTGGGAATCGTCGAGCTTCCCGGCCCCACCAGCACCGCGCCCATGACCTTCATGCACGAAGGGCGGCAGTACCTGACCTTCCCGGTGGCGGGCCAGGGGCACACCGCAGAGCTGGTGACGCTCGCCCTGCCGGAAGGCAGCTGAATCACTCGAGAGCGGTGGCCAGATACCGGGCCACCGCTCTCAGGCTTTCGATTCCCTCGACGTCGCGGGCGAGCAGGGGGACCCGGATGCGGGGGAGGTGGTCGAACTCGCGGTCGATGCGGTCGAGGTACTCGGCCTCCTGAACCCTTCGCTCCTCGAGAAACGCGCCCCCGGATCCCGCAGGAAGGACCCGATTCACGACGAGCCCGGCGACCGGCACCCTGTGCTCCTCGAGCACCTTCAGCGCCGTCAGACTCTCCAGGATCGGAAGCTTCTCGGGGATCAGCACCAGGACGAAGGCGGTGGTCTCGGGGTCCAGCAGCGCCCGTCGGGCCCGGGTGAATCGGCGGCGCCGCTCCAAAAGGATCTCGCGGATCTTCCGGCTGCGCGGATCCTCGTCGGCGTCGGTGGGCTGCTCGAACCACGCGAGGTCGTCGCCCGAGGGGGCCTCCCGCTCGGCCTTGCGACCGAGCAGGCGCCGCAGCCCATCCCCCGCGGCATCGGACCGATCCCGGCTCCGCAGGAGTCCGTCGGTCCACGCCGACATGATCTCCGGCAGGGTCAGCAGCCGCAGGGTGTGCCCCGTGGGCGCGGTATCGAAGAGCACCCGGTCGAACCGCTCGGGGGCATGGTGCATCAGATCCGCCACCCGGTCCATCATCGCGGCCTCGGCGGCGCCCGGCGCGTGTCGGGTCAGGCTGACCTGCCGCTCGATCTCGGCGAACATCGCGGGCCGGACGAAGCTACGCATGTTCGACTTGACCTCTTCGAGGTAGCGGTCGATCTCGGCCTCGGGATCCACCTCGAGCCCGACGACGGTGCCCGGTCCATCGCGCAGGAGCTCCACCTCGCGGTCCCCGATCCGACGATCGAAGAGATCCCCCAGGGAGTGCGCCGGATCCGTCGAGACCAGGAGCACCCGCTCCCCCCGCTCCGCCATCTGAACCGCCAGCGCCGCAGCAGTGGTGGTTTTGCCCACGGCGGCGGGGGGGGGGGCGGGGGGGGGGGGGGGGCGGGGGGGGGGGGGGGGGGGGGGGGGG
>REBS01000042.1 GCA_007692605.1 Gemmatimonadales bacterium | reverse complement strand
GAGGGAGGCCTCCTCGGGCGATCGATCGAGTTCGTGATCCACGACGACGGCTCGGACCCGGAGCGGGCAATCGAGCTCTACGAGCGCCTGATCAGCGACGAGGGTGTCGATGCGATCATGGGGCCCTATGGCTCGACGCTGACCGAGGCCGTGTCCCCCGTGACCGAGGCGCACCGGATGGTGCACATCTCGCCGCTCGCGGCCACCTCGTCGATCTGGGAGCAGGGGCGGGAATACCTGTTCATGGTGCTCCCTCCGGCCGAGCTCTTCCTGGCGGGGCTGATCGAGATGGCGGCGGAGCGGGAGCTTTCATCGGTGGCGGTGCTGGCCGAAGATGCGCTCTTCCCACGGGCTGCCGCCGAGGGTGCGGCCGAACTGGCGCGCGAGCTCGGGATGAGGGTGGTGCTCCACGAGCACTACCCGAGTGGCACCGAGGACTTCTCCGAGATTCTGGGCCGGATCGACTCCGAGGGCGTGCAGGTGTTCGCGATGGCCGCCTCGGCGCTCGACGACTTCATCGCCGTCACCCGCCAGATGCGGGAGCTCGACGTGAATGTGCAGATGTTCGGGACCTCGGGCGCGGTCGAGCCCTTCCGCGAGGCGCTGGGCGATGACGCGGAGTTCGTGTACGGGCTGTCGGCCTGGGAGCCGGGCCTTCCGCACCCCGGGATCGACGCGTTCGTCGAGGCCTATCGGGAGCGATTCGACCAGATGCCCAGCTTCCATGCCGCCGGAGGCTACGGGAGCTGCCGGCTCTTCGTCGAGGCGGTCGAGCGGGCCGGCACCCTCGAGGCCGACGCGCTGCGCGAGACCCTCCTCGCGCTCGAGACGACCACCCTGTTCGGCCCCTACGCCGTCGATGAGCGGGGATACCAGACGGCCAACCAGGGGGTCTTCATCCAGTGGCAGGATGGTCAGAAGGTCGTGGTCTGGCCCGAAGAAGTCGCCGAGGCCGAGCCCCGGTTTCCCACTCCGGAGTGGGGGACGCGGTGACGGTGCGGTGGTGGCGTAATTATGATAAATACGCATGGCGTGTATCATAATTACGCATACGTCCGATTATGAATACGCATGGCATTATCATGAATACGCATAGCAGGGGCGGCTGACCCCTCTGCCGCGGGCCTGCCGAGCCGTCGCGAGCTTTTTCTGGACTCGACTCCGGGCGAAAGTGTCCACACCCCCTCTTGAGGAGCGAGGGTGTGGACAGTTACGTCCGGGGGCCCCAGCGTGGGGACCCTTCTGTCCGGAGACCTTCGGGGCGTGACCACCTTCGACCTGCTGGCTCCCGATGCCGGGGTTTCGTATGGTACAGTGTGCCCTTCCGTCCCCCTCGCACGAGTGTGCCCATGAGAAAGCCCAGTTCCGTGAACGATTCCAGCGCCGCGCACGATTCCGATGCCGCGATCGAGTCCGATCCCGCTAACGACAGCGGTCCCGTGCACGACTCCGCATCCGACGCACCGTCCCCGACCCCCATCAGCCGCCGGAAGGCCCTGGCGCGAGGGTCCGGCCTGCTCGCGGCGGGCGCGCTCTTCCCGCATGGGGTCCTTTCGGGAGCGATGCGGTCTCCGTCTACGGTGCAGGGGGCGGGTGCCGGGGCCGGAGCGGTGGCCGGAGGTGAGGCGGCGGTGGGGTCGGGATCGGCCTCCATGACCGGCGCCCGGGAGATCCTGACGCGTGTGATCCCCTCATCGGGAGAACGGATCCCGGCGGTCGGGATGGGGACGTGGCAGACCTTCGATGTGGGAGACGATGAATCCGAGCGCGAACCCCTTCGCGAGGTGCTGCGGATCTTCGTCGAGCGGGGGGGATCGGCGGTCGACGCCTCGCCCATGTACGGCAGTTCCGAAGAGGTCCTCGGGGACCTGGCCGCCGAGCTCGGGATCCAGGACGACCTGTGGTGGGCCACGAAGGTCTGGACCGAGGGAGCGGCCGAGGGCATCGAGCAGATGGAGGAGTCGATGGGACTCCTGCGGCGGCCCCGGATCGAGCTGATGCAAGTGCACAACCTGGTCGATACCGAGACGCACCTGGCGACGCTGCAGGAGTGGAAGGACGCCGGGCGTATCGACTACATCGGGATCACCCGGTCCCAGACCAGGGCCTTCCCCGAGGTCGAGCGATGGATGGACGACGAGCGGTTGGACTTCATCCAGATCAACTACAGCATGGCCGAGCGAGAGGCCGAGGAGCGGCTGCTGCCGAAGGCCATGGACATGGGACTCGCGGTCATGCTGAACCGGCCCCTGGGTGGTGGAGCGCTCTTCGGGGCGGTGCAGGGGCGCGAGCTACCGGACTGGGCGGCCGAATTCGACTGCGCCGCATGGAGCCAGTTCTTCCTCAAGTACGTGCTGGCCCATCCGGCCGTGACCTGCGCCATTCCCGCGACCTCGAATCCCGACCACATGCGCGAGAACATGGGCGCGGGGTACGGCCGTCTCCCCGAAGATCCCGCGCTCCGGCGGCGGATGATCGAGTACCTGGAGGGCTGACGGGGCTCTACCGGGTCGGGGGCTTCCCTCGACGGGAGCCTCCACCCGTTTACCCGTCCTGTGGTCGGGGCAGTGAGTCCGGGGGCCGGAGTCGGATCGGTCCGGTCACGACCACATCGACCGGGTAGCCCTCGACCGAGTCCGGGAGCGCTTCTCGGGTCTCGGGGGACTCTCGAGCCAGGAAGATACGAATGCAGGGGGTCTCGTCGCAGAGCCCGATCCCGGTTCCCACCACGTCGTCCAGCTCCATCCAGCCTTCGGTGTGCGCTTCCTGCACGTCCTCGATCGGGCGTTCGGGCATGGCGGGTTCCTCGGGTGGCGGCTCGGGGAGGCAGCCCCAGCCGCCGAGCAGGAGGGCTGCGAGGAGGAGGGCTGCGAACCAGAGTCCCGCGATCGGGCCATGTCGCCGTCGGGTGACCCGTGGTCGGCGGACCCATGGTCGGCTGAGCCACGTTCGGCCGACTCCCGATCCGTCCGCGTGGAGGCGAGCGGACGCACGAAGGGGACGCGCCCCGGAACTTCGAGACGCGCCCCCGTTCGTGGTCATGGTGGATTCGGTTCGGTGGTCAGAAGTCTTTCGTCTCTGTCGCAGTGTTGCCGGCCGTGTCGGTCACGGTGATCCGCACCGACGCCGGTGAGCTTCGGGTACGGAGTTCGTGCTCACCTGAGGCGCTTGTCCCGCTGACCGAGCTGGTGACCGTATCGACTGCCACGCCGTTCGCGTCGAGCAGCTCGGTCACGACGGTCTGGAGCGCGGAATCGTCGTGCAATACGGTCCACTGCACGGTAGCGCGGTTCCATGGACCGCTGCTGCGGGTGGTGACGTCGAAGGTCTCGATCACGGGATCGTTCTCCACGTCACCGCCGTTGTCCCCATCATCGTCCTCGGCCGCCACCGTTACGTTCTGCGACGCGCTGTTCGTCAGGCCGCCATCGTCGGTGACGGTGAGCGTCACGGTGTAGGTGTCGTCGGCTGTATAGCTGTGTGAAACGGTCTCTCCGGAGCCGCCGTTGCCGTCGCCGAAGTCCCAGGCGTAGCTCGTGATGGGCTCGTCAGCCTCAGTGCTTCCCGCAGAACTGCCCGAAGCGTCGAACGTGCAGTCGAGCTCATTGCAGTCAGCAGTGAAGCTTGCGGTCGGGCCTTCCGGGTCCGGGTCGGGGTCCGGATCCGGACCCGGCTCTCCTCCACCCTCACCGGGATCGATCGTGACGCCGAAGTGCTCGAGGACCGTCCCGATCGGGTTGGCGAGTGTGCGATCGGCGCTTCCGGCGAAGAGGAGGCCGACGGGGTTCGCTGCATTGTCGTTCGTTACGATCAGCGACCCGGAGTCTCCGCCCGAACTGAAGTCTCCATCGGTGATCGAAATTTGGTTGACGAAGGTGGCGGCCCGGGCGCACTGGAAGGGGCCCCGGGCTTCGATGCAGACGTTCACCCTCACGTTCACCAATTCAACCTCTCCCTCGGTGTGCCCGGTCGTGCGTCCGTATTTCTGCACATCCATACCCACCTCTGCGGTGGTCACACTGGTTCCCGGCGTTCCGTAGCTCACTCCATCCGGGGTCGAGCCACTCACATCATCGCCATTCACGAGTGCGATCGCGGCGTCGATCTCGTTGTCCTCGTCGAATTTAAACGGTTCAAAGTCGTAGAGGATTCCGATCACATCAGCTGGGTCGCTGCCTCCGTCAAAGGGGCCGGGCTGCAGCGCCGGGTCCCCGATATTGGCATCGTTGCTGTTCGCCAGAACGTGATTATTGCTCAGGATGAAGATACTGTCGCCCCTGGTCACTCGGGCACCGAGCGTTCCGGCGGTGATGTCCGGGTGGCCGACAGAGAAGCCAAGTGGCGCAGGGCGAGCCCGGGAGGTTGGATCCTCACGAAGCACGAAGGGTCCGGTGACCGCGGTGCTCACCGGGATATCATCCAGGTGCGAGGGCAGTCCGCTGACCTGGCCGTGCGCAAGGAAAAGTCGGACCGAGGGGAGGCCGTCTTCGTTCAGGCCGACACCGGTACCGACGATGTTCGGATTGTTCATGAGTGCGGCGGAGTATCGGTCGGCCGCCTCGATGGCGGGGCCGAAGTCCTGCGGCATCAGATCCCCGATCGCGGCCGGGCGCTCGGCGTCCTGCTCGAGTCCGGTGGGGGACTGCTCTCCGAGATCGGCACAGGCGCCGAGCACGAGGGCGGTCATGGCCGCCGCGATCAGCCCGCGTATGGGGCGTCGGGAGTGGGAAGGGGGGTGCTTCATGAAGGACCTCCACGTACAGAGGAAACAATACCGGGCAGTCGAGGTGCCGACCGTCCTCCCTCCATAATGAGAGTCCGTCCGCGTTTACGCCAGTTTGTGTAAAGCCCACATGACCCCCGGCCTCCGAAACCGGAAGCCGGGGGCGCCGTGCGTGGCCCCGGCGTGACGTGCTGATACGACCCGACTGCGCGTCGCCCAAAGCGTCGCACCTTGCGTCGCACGTTACGTCTCGCTGAGTACGGCGTCGGTCAGAACGAGATCGTCACCTGGGCCGAGCAGGTGTCGGTGCCCGCCTCGCACACCTGGTAGGTGTAGCTGCCACCCCCGCGGGAGCCGATGTTGTCGGTGTGGCTCCCGGTGTTGGACACTGTTCTGACGTAGACTCCGTTCCGGAAGATGTCGATCTCACCGGCATCGCTCCCATTCCAGGTCAGGTCGGCGTTCTTGACCCCTCGGACCTTGTAGCCGTTGACGGTCAGGTCGATGTCGAAGACCTCGTCGTCGTCACCCCCGTTGCCATTCCCACCATTCCCACCGTTCCCATTCTCGTCACCTTCGTCACCGGGATCGATCGTGACGCCGAATCGGCTGAGCACAGGCCCGATCGGATTCGCGATCGTGTGGGTGGAACTGCCGGCGAAGAGAAGGCCGACGGGGTTGTTCCCGGCGGTATCCACGATCAGAGAACCGGAGTCACCCCCGGAACTGAAATTTCCGGGCGTGATCGTGAACTGATTCACGAAGGTGGCGGACTGGGCGCACATGAAGGGACCACGGGTCTGAAAGCAGATCGAGACGGTCGCATTGATCTCTGCCACCGTTCCCGTGGTGTGCCCAGTGGTGCGCCCGTACTTCTGGACCTCCAGCCCCACCGTGGCGTTGGTCACGCTGGTGCTCGGGGCACCGTACCCCGCGGTAGCCGGGGTCGAGCCGCTCACGTCGGCGCCGGCGACACTCGCAATCGCGGCATCCATCGTGTTGTTCGAACTGAAGCTGATCGGCTCAAAGTCATACAAGGTGCCGATCACGTCACCCGGCTGACTCCCGCCATCGAACGCCCCCCGGCTGGAGGATCGGGTCTCCGATCGAGGCATTGTTGCTGTTGGCCAGGATGTGGTTGTTGCTCAGGATGAAGACCTGCCCACCACCGTTGACCACTCGAGCACCCAGCGTTCCCGCGGTGATGTCGGGGTGCCCCACCGAGAACCCGATCGGCGCCGGGCGGACTCGCGCCGTCCGGTCCTGGCGGAGTACGAAGGGACCCGTGACGGCGGTGCTCACGGGAACGCCGTCGAGTCGGGCGGGGAGCCCGCTCACCTGGCCGTGCATCAGGAAGAGCCGGACCGAGGGCAGGCCATCGTCGTTCAGGCCGACCGCGGTCCCGACGATGTTCGGGTTTCGGAGGAGCGCGGCCGAGTAACGATTCGCCGCCGCGATCGCGGGACCGAAGTCCTGCGGCATGAGATCGCCGACGGCGGCTGGGCGCTCGACCTCGAGCTCGAGGCCGGTGGGCGATTCCTGACCGAGCTCGGTACAGGCACCCAGGGCAAGGGCGGCGATCGCCGCGAGGAGCAGCCCGCGAAGGGGCCGCGGGGAACCAGAGGGACAATGGCGCATGACAGACCTCCACATCCTGAAGAGAAGCCTAATGGACGGAGGACCCCCCAACCGCCCCATCTTCAGAATGAGACGCGATTCGCGATTGCGCCAGATCCCCCGGAATCGAGGGCCTCTGAGGGACGGAGTCGAGCCCATCCGGCCACGCCATCAACGGCTCGATCTCAGCGCCGCGACCAGGCTCAGCCCAGCCCCCCGTCCGCGATCCCCCGGTTGCGATGATGCTCGGGGAGCGCGGGCTCCACGTGGATCAGGACGTTCAGGACCTCGGGGTGGCGAGACAGGATCTCGCGCTTGACGCGCGCGGCCACCGCATGGGCCTCTTCGACATTCATCTCGGGGGGGACCAGCAGGTGGAAGTCGACCTCGATCATGTCGCCCACGCGGCGGGCGCGAAAATCGTGGTAGGCCAGGGCGCCGGGGGTGGGCAGGATGTGCTCGCGCAGGTCGTCGATCAGCGCCTGGCCGGGGGCGGCGTCCATCAGGTCGTCGAGCGCGCCGCGCATCAGCTTGGCTCCCTCGATGCCCAGGAAGACCCCGAGCACCACCCCGATCAGGGTGTCGACGAAGGCCCACTCGGGCCCGAAGACCAGCGCCACCAGGATCCCCGTGGCCGCCAGGAGCGAGCTCAGGCTGTCGGTCCGGTGATGCCAGGCGTTGGCCATGAGCATCTGGGAGCGAAGCCGAAGCCCGACGCGCCGGGTGCGCCAGTAGAGGGCCTCCTTGACCCCGATCGAGCCGAGGGCGATCACCAGCGTCGGCCAGTGGGGCACCGCGCTGGTCCCGAGCCCCAGCGCCCGCACGCTGTCGAAGATCAGGACGATGCAGAAGGCCAGCAGCGACAGGGCGATGAACAGGGTCACCAGGCTCGCCGCGCGGTGATGCCCGTACAGGTGCTTCTCGTCGGGCGGGCGGTTCGCGTAGTGGATCCCGAAGAGGACCGCCGCGTCCGAGGCCAGATCGGTCAGGCTGTGGAGCCCGTCGGCCAGGAGCGCACGGGATTGCCCGAAGTACCCGACCAGACATTTGGTCGCCCCGAGGCTCACATTCACCCCGACGCTGAGCCAGGTGACCGACCGTCCGCCCCGGCCGGGGGCTGGGGCACGCGCCTCGGGGCTCTCGTCGATCACCTCACCACGCCAGTGCGGCGCCCTCCCGTCGCATGTCGGCCCCGGTGCGCAGGACCCCGTCCGGGCCCCGGCGGATTACCATCATGTTTCCGAAGGGCGCGGTCCATCCGCTCCGGACCCGCAGCTCGTGGCCCCGTGCCTCGAGCTCCCGGCGGGCGGCCTCGGGGTAGCGGTCCTCGATCAGCACCACGTTGCCCCCTTCGCCGCGAAAGCGCGGGGCCTCGACGGCCTCCTGGGGAGACAGGTCGGAGACCAACAGGTGAAGGAGCCCCTGCGCCACCGTCTGCGACTGGCCGTGGCCGCCGGGCGTTCCGATCGCGATCTCGAAGGCTCCATCGGGCCCCGTCACCATCGTGGCCATCAGGGTGTGGAAGGGGCGCTTGCCCGGGGCGACCCGGTTGGGGTGCCCTTCGGTCAGGGTGAATCCCGCGCCCCGGTTCTGCAGCACGATCCCGGTGGCGGGATCGACCAGCCCGGACCCGAAGCTCGAGAAGAGGCTCTGGATCCAGCTCACGGCGTTGC
>REBS01000043.1 GCA_007692605.1 Gemmatimonadales bacterium | reverse complement strand
CGTAGGATGCGGACGATTCCCGCACCATCCTGGCCCACATCTGCACCCACTCCCCCGGCTCCCACGTTCCGTATCCCATCTCCACCTCCCGCTCGTTGGACAATCGCCGGAAACCCCTGTCCCACAAGGGGATCAGGGACTCCGCATCTCGCCCTTAAATATAGTCCGGGGGGTCGGCGACCTCTGAGGATGCCGCTGAACGGGACAAGTGGACTGCGTAGGTCTCACGCAGACGGAAGATGGGGCGAAGGGCGTCAGCCGGGCCCCGGAAGACCTCCATGAAGAGCTGCGGAGGGGATCCCGGACTCGACTCATTGCGAATCCCGAAATCCGTCCATGGCAATTTGGGACAGATGGGGGATGCCGCGTCGGGCGCTGGGGCTGGGTGGCCGGACCAATGGATCGGGATCACCCACCCACGTACCGATACCACTCCACGTAGGCTACATCCAGATCCGCGTCGCTTCGCACCAGGAGCACGCCCTCCGCATCGGCCCACAGCGGGTGACTTCGGGGCGGCAGGGTCAGGACCCCACGCAACTCGAGCGTCCCGGCACCCTCTTCGAAGACCACCCATCGGCGTACGGCCGTCAGTTCGCCCGACGGAAGCCGCTCGGGCGGGGGCTCGGTCAGCCCGATCCAGACTCGCTCCGCGGCATCCGCAAAAACCGCGGCCACCGGGGGCATGCCCTGCGGATACTCCCGGTCCTCGAAATCCGCCCTCCAGAGCTCCCGGATCCGAGGATCATCCACGCGATCCAGCTCGACCCGATGCAGGGAGTCGATCAGCGCCCGCGTGAAGGGTCGGTCCGGAGCCATGATCCGGATGATCCGATCCAGGCCCTGGTCCAGGTCGAAGTGCCGAGCCTCGAGGGAAAGCTGGTCCGCCGTCCACACGCCGCGAGCAGAGGCCCAGGCGAATCCCTCTCCCCACCACCATCGGCCCTGCACGTTGACGGACATGACCTCCCCCGCGTCCGAGCGCGCGATCTGGATGGCTCGCTCCGTCCCCGGCACGGTGCCCAGGGCGGAGGATCCCGGCGCAAGCGGCACCACCTGCCAGGTCTCCCGGATCCGCCCCTGGTTGCCCAGATCCTCTTCGGTCGTCGTCGCCCCCAGCACCACGACCGCCCCACTCGGCGACAGGGCTACCCGGCGCAGGGAGCGGATGCCCCCGGGCTCCCGGAGCGTCTGCTCCCGCGCCAGCGTCCCATCCACCCCGAACCAGCTCAGGCGGGTGGATCCCCGGTCCCAGACCAGGATGGTGTCGCCGGGGAGAGCGGCCAGCCCGACGGGCGACCTGAACTCTCCGGGGCCATCCCCGCCCGCCCCCATCCGCCCCAGAAAACCGCCCGAGGAATCGAACACACGGACTTCAGCGGGCGCCTGCTCGAGGACCGCGAAGCTCCCGTCCGACAGCCTCGCCGCAGCCACCGGCCGGGTCCACTGGTATTCGGATGCCCCGTCGACCACCCCGATCCGAACCTCCGGATTCTCGGCCAACCCGAGGGGCGCCGGCCACTCCAGAGCCCCCGCCGGAAACTCCGCGATCATCACACCCGCAGAATCCCGGACCACTGGATCGAGCGCCGGGGTGGCACCCTCGGTGCACCCCGCAACGCCGATGAACAGCAGGAGTGGCGCCCGGAGCCACACCCGCATCGCATACGCCGAGCTTCGTTTCATCATTCCCCCAGGAGGTGATTGGCGCCACCCGCATCCGGACAAGTTCGCGGGACGAGTCCCGTTTCGCACGCGGCTTCTCCCCCCTAGGTTGGGATCATCACCCCCTGCCATGCCCACCGTGAAGGAGACCGATGAGACCACAGCCTCCGTCCACGCATCCGTCCAGACGCCGAGCGCTGGGCCCCATCCTCTCGGGGCTCTGGCTGCTCTCGGCGATCGCGCCTCTTCCCGCCGCGGCGCAGGTCGCCCCCGACCCCTCGGCGATCGACGAGATCTTCGCGGAGTGGGATCGCGAGGGCTCGCCCGGGTGCGCGGTGGGGGTCTACAATCAGGGGATGCTCGTCCTCGAGCGAAGCTACGGTGAAGCCAACCTGGACTGGGGCATCCCGATCACCTCGACGACCGTCTTCTACGCGGGCTCCGTGTCGAAGCAGTTCGCGGCGGCCACGGCGGCGCTCCTTCACCTGAACGGTGAGCTGGACCTGGATGACGATGTCCGGCGCTATATTCCCGAACTGCCGAACTACGACGCCCCGATCACGATCCGGCACCTCGTCCACCACACCTCGGGAGTCCGCGATATCTACGGGCTCCTGTCCCTCTCGGGACGCCGGGTCGCCGACTCCTGGACCGACACGGAATACCTGGAGCTGATCGCCGCCCAGCGGGAGCTGAATTTCCCACCCGGCGAGGAGTACCTCTACTCCAACGGCGCCTATTACCTGCTCACCACGACCATCGAGCGGGTCACGGGCCAGCGGTTGGATGACGCCGCACGCGAGCTGATCTTCGCGCCCCTGGGGATGGACGACACGCACTTTCATCAGGATCGGGAGCGTATCGTGCCGCGCCGGGCCATGAGCTATGGTGGGGACGCGGATGCGGGTTTCCGCCAGACCTTTCTCGGGAACTTCGACAAGTCCGGGGCCGGTGGCCTCCACACCACGATCGAGGATCTCGCGGCCTGGGATCGCAATTTCGAGACCGGTGAGGTGGGAGGGGCGGACTTCCTCTCCCTGATCCAGACCCCCGGAGTCCTGAACTCGGGAGACACCCTGAGCTACGGCTTCGGGCTTCAGCTCGGAGAATCCGGGGGGCGGCCCACCGTCGGTCATGGCGGAAGCTTCATGGGATTCCGATCCGACTTCGTGCGCTTTCCAGAGGAAGGGATCTCGGTGGCGGCTCTCTGCAACCTCGGGGGGATCAATCCCACCCCGCTCACCCGCCGCGTCGCCGTGGCGGCACTCGGGCCGGGCGCGGAGGGTCCGGAGGAGGACGCGAGCCCCGAAGATGCGGATCCGCCTTCCCCGGCTTCACTCGCACTGCGCGACTACGCGGGGGTGTATCACAGCGACGAGGTCGACGCTTCGCTCGAGCTCCGGTGGAGCGGCGGCCAGTTGCATCTGATCACCCCGGCGTCGCTCGACTCTCGGGCCGTCGACTGGCTCGAGGGCGACCGGTTCCGGTCCGCAGGGTGGATCCTGGAGTTTCAGGTCGACGAAGACCGGCCGACCGCGCTGCGGCTCGACGCGGGTCGGGTCAAGAACCTGAAATACGTGCGCGGCGGGTGAGGGAGAGCCCCATGGACAGCCTCAAAGGTCAGTTCCTCATATCGAGCGGAGGACTCTACGACGGCAGCTTCCGCCACACCGTCGTCCTCATCGGCGAACACGAGGCGTCCGGCGCCGTCGGAGTGATCCTGAATCGCCCCATGGAGATCACGGTCGAGGAAGCGGTCCCCCCGCTCGGGGATCTCGTGGAGCCCGGCACCCCACTCTTCGAGGGAGGCCCCGTGGGGATGGACCAGGTGGTGCTCCTGGCCGACCTGCCGGTCCCGGGCCTCATCGACATCCCGATCTTCGGCGATGTGGGGTTCCTGACCGGCGAGATCCCCGCAGAGATCCGGCCCCAACTCCGCCAGGTCCGGGTCTTCATCGGGCATGCAGGATGGGGTCCCGGCCAGCTCGAGGCCGAGATGGCCGAAAAAGCGTGGATCCTCGAAGACGCCAACGCCCGGGACGCCTTCACCGGAAAGCCGGACACCCTCTGGCACGACCTCCTGAAGCGAAAGGGCCCCCCGTACGACCAGATGGCCCGGGTCCCCTTTGATCCGAGCATGAACTGAACCGACCCCGAAGGAGCCCGATGAAACCGATCCCGACCCTGCTCACGGCCGCGCTGATCATCCTCGCGCCCGCTCCGATCGTGGCCCAGACCTGGGAGGCCCTTTCCGACCAGGCCGAGATCACCCGGACCACCCGTGGGATCCCCCATATCCGCGCCGAGAACCCCACGGCCGCCGGATTCGCCCTGGGGTGGGTCCAGATGGAGGACTACGGGATTCGAGTCGTCGACCTGCTCCTCTCGGCCCGAGGCGAGACCGCGCGCCACTACGGCCCGGGCGACAACGACAGCCGGGTGACCTCGGACCTCCGGTCGCAGCGGACTCTCGGCATCGCCCGATCGGAGTTCGACACCCTTCCCGAAGATCTGCAAGGGATCTACACCGGCTTCGCGCTCGCCGTGAACCGGTGGCTGGAGCTGCATCCGGGGGATGCCCCCCCGTCGCTGCACCCCGACTTCGAAGGCTACCACGTGCTGGCCCGCGACATCCCGGGCCCCGACTGGGCGATGGGCGAGCGCTTCGTACGGGGGCTGGATGAGGGCTATTCCGCGCCCCCGGAGGACGGCCTGGACGAACTCGGCTCCAACACCTGGGCCCTCGGCCCCGAGCGGACCACCTCCGGCCACGCGATCCTCTTCCGGAACCCCCACCTGGCCTGGACCGCGGGATACTACGAGGGCCACATGATCATCGAGGACGACCTGGAGTTCTACGGCGACTTCCGGATCGGCGGGCCCTTCAGCGTGATCGGCGGGTGGAACGCCCGGCTCGGCTGGTCCACCACGAACAACAATCCCGAGCGTTCGGACCTCTATGCCCTGACCCCGGACCCCGAGAGGGACGACCACGTGCTCTGGGACGGCCGCTCGGTCCCCCTCGAACGGAACCGGTACACGGTCCAGGTCTGGACGGGCGATCGCCTCGAGACGCGCAGCCGCGAGATCGTGGAGACCCCCCTCGGCCCCGTCATCCATCGCACCGACGACGCGGTCTACGTGGTCCGGACCGCGGGCGACGGCAATCCCCGTCTCGGCGAGCAGTTCCTGGCCATGATGCGCGCCCAGTCGCTGGACGCCTGGCTCGATGCGATGCGGATGCTCTCGAGGACCCAGTCGAACTTCACCTACGCCGACGCCGACGGAAACATCTTCTACGTCTGGAACGCCATGCACCCGGATCGCCCGCACCCCTTCGGTGGCGACTCGGTGGCCCATCGGGCCCGTGGGCCGGACGACGCCTGGCAGCAGCTGCTCGCGTTCGAGGATCTCCCCCAGCTCCTCAACCCTCCGGGCGGATACCTGCGAAATGAGAATGACCCCTTCCATCACACCAACCTGAACGCGGTGATGGATCCCGCCGACTACCCGCCCGAGGCCGAGTCTCCCCGTCTCCGCCTGCGGAGCCAGCACTCCCTCGAGCTTCTTCACAATGACCGGCGCTTTTCCCTGGAGGAGGTCACTTCGCACCGAGCCAGCGACCGGATGCTTCTGGCGGACCGGGTGCTCGACGCCCTGCTGCCCGCGCTGGACGCTCAGCGCGGACGGGCGGACTGGACCGAGGAACTCGAGGATGCACGGATCACCCTCGAGGCCTGGGATCGGACGGTGGCCGCCGAGGCCCGCGGCGCCGTCCTCTTCGTGGAGTGGTGGGAGCGCTACCTGGAGTCGGCCGGACGCTCGGCTGCCACCGATGAAGGCCGCGCCCGTTCGGTCGGATTCCCGGCCCCCGCGGAGCGGCTCTTCGCCGTGCCCTGGTCTCCCGACGCGCCGATGACGACGCCCTACGGGCTCGCGGATGAGGATCGGGCCGTGGCCGCCTTCCGCGCCGCGGTGCCCGCCACCCGGGACCGATGGGGGAGTGCGGATGTCGCCTGGGGAGATATCCACCGCGCGCGCCACGGCCGGCTGGACCTTCCGGTCAGCGGGTGCGACGGGCTCCTCGGCTGCTTCCGGGTGATCTGGTACAACGACGACGACGATGGGCGACGCCGGGTCCGGGGGGGCGACGGGTGGATCTCGGCCGTCGAGTTCGGGCCGGAGCCCCGGGCGTACACGGTGCTCGCCTACGGTCAGAGCAACCGGCCGGACAGCCCCTTCCACGAGGACCAGCTCGCCGACTTCGTGGCGCACCGGATGACCCCCGTCGCCTGGACCCCGGCCGACATCGCCCGCGAGGCCCTCGACACCTACCGGCCCGGGGTCGACCGGCGGTAGCGGTCAGCCTGATGCCAGCGCGGCGCTCTCCCTTCGGACCCGTTCGAGCAGGGCCGCGAACCGCGGCTCCCCCCGCAGGTCGTCGAGGAACCAGTCGTGCTCGGCCAGGAAGGGGTAGTTGAGCATGCCGAGCTCGATCTCCCGCTCGAGCCAGTCCATCGCCTGCTCGCGCTCGCCGGCAAGGGCGTAGCAATGGGCGAGTTCCCGGGCGAACATCTCGCTCCCACGCGCCGCGTTCTCGAACGCCGGGGTGACCGCGCGCACCGCCTCTTCACCCTCGCCGCGCAGCGCGTGGGCGAAGGATCGGGCAACGGAACCGAAGGGGCTTCCCGAAAAGCGCCCGGCCGCGTCGTCGAAGACGGCCAGGGCCTCATCCAGCCGTCGGTTGTACGCCAGCGTCCAGCCGTGGAAGACCGCCGCGAACGGACTCTCCGGATCCATCTCGGCGTGGCGGCGATAGGGCTCGACGGCGTCCTCGAAGCGACCCTCGAGGATGGGTACGAAGCCCTGTATACTCTGCGTCAGGGGCGTGAGTGGATCCAGCTCGAGGGCGCGCCCGAAGAGGCGGCTCGCCTGCTCGTTACGGCCGGCGTGCGCCAGGATGTACCCGAGCAGGAGCAGCGTGTCGGGATCGTCCGGAGCGAGCCCGTGGGCTCGTTCGCCCGCCCGGATCGCCTCGGGCATCCTCCCGCGCTGGAAGGCGGACCAGGCCATGAGCCAGTGTCCGCGCGCCGAGTCCGGGTTCAGCGCGAAGACCTTCCGCGCGACCTCGTCGACCTGCTCCAAACCGACGTCGGGACCGGTGCCGGTCTCGATGTACATGACCAGGATGTGCCCGAGGGTGCTGTAGAGGAGTTCGTTGTCGCCCACGATGGCCAGGGCCGACTCGATGTACCGCTTCGCCCGCTCGAGCCCCTGCCGGGAGAAGCGCCACGCCTCGTAGCGAGCCCTCAGGTAGGAGTCGTACGCTCGCACGTCGTGGATCGGGCGATCCGAAAGCGTCTGGGTTTCATCCGGGGAGAGGCGGAGCCGCAACGCCCCCACGATGGCCCGCGCCACCTCTTCCTGGATCTCGAAGACATCGTCGACCGTCCCCTCGAACTTGCGGGCCCAGAGCTGATCGTCGGTGTGGGCGTCGACGAGTCGTGCGGTGATTCGCAGCGCATCGCCCGCCTTCCGGACCCCACCTTCGAGGACGTATCGGACGCCCAGCTCCCGGGCGATCGTCCGCACGTCCCGGTCCTCGCCCTTGAGCCGCATGGCCGATGTGCGCGAGATGGTTCGAAGGGCCCGGATCTGTGACAGGTCCGCGATGACCTCCTCGGTCAGACCGTCACTCAGGTACTCGTTGTCGGGGTCCGGGCTGATGTTGACGAAGGGGAGGACCACGATCGACGCCTGCGCACCGCTGTTGCCGATGTCCCGGCCGGTCGCGATCGCACGAAAGTCGGCCAGCAGCGTCGCGGCATCGGGATAGCGGCGATCGAGGCTTCGGGCCAGACACCGATGCACCGCATGTGCGAGCCGGGGCGGGACCTCGGGCCGGAGGCTCTCGATGGCCGGGGGGTCGTCGTTCCGGATGGCGAAGATCGTGGCGTCCTCACCCTCGCCCCGAAATGGACGGGCGCCCGTGAGCATTTCGTACAGGACCACGCCCGCCGACCACAGGTCCGTCCGGTGGTCCACGTCGACGCCGCGCGTCTGCTCGGGGCTCATGTAGGCGATGGTGCCGAGCCGGGTCCCCTCGCGGGTGAGCCGGGAGCCGGAGCCCCTGGCCACCCCGAAATCCACGATCTTGACCTGACCGCTTTCGGTCACGATCAGGTTGGCGGGCTTGATATCGCGATGGACGATGCCCGCCTCGTGGGCCTTCGACAATCCGTCGAGGATCTGGATCGCGTAGTCGAGCGCTTCACCTACGGGGAGGGGACCCCGGGTGATGGTTTCCCGGAGCGTTTCTCCCTCGTAGTGGGCCATCGCGATGAACAGCCGTCCGGGATCTCCCGGTGAACCGTCCGTGGTGCCGATTTCGTAAATGGTCCC
>REBS01000134.1 GCA_007692605.1 Gemmatimonadales bacterium | reverse complement strand
GACCCCGGGCGATGGTTTCCCGGAGCGTCTCTCCCTCGTAGTGGGCCATCGCGATGAACAGCCGCCCGGGATCGCCCGGTGAGCCGTCGGTGGTGCCGATTTCATAGATGGTCCCGATGCTGGGATGATCGAGTGCGGACGCCGCCCGCGCCTCCCGCTTCAGGCGAGCTCGTGCGTCCGGGTCGGCCGTCAGGTGGGTGGGAAGAAATTTCAGCGCCACCCACCGATCGAGCGACCCGTCGCGGGCCTTGTATACGACGCCCATCCCGCCCTCGCCGAGCGGCTCGACGATCTCGTACCGCCCCACGGTACGTCCCGAAAGGGAGGGCGCCTCGGGGTCCGCACCGAACATCGGACCGAGGACTTCGGCTCCCATCTCCTCCAGAAAGTTCGGGGCCGCGGCGTGCGAGGCGAGCAGCGAGGTCAGCTCCCGGCGGAGGTCGTCGTCGTTACAGGTTTCCCGGACCCAGGTCGAGCGCCTCTCCGGTGGCAGCGCGATCGCGCGCTCGAACAGCTCGGCGAGCCGTTCCCGGTCCGGATGGTCCTCGGCCGTGCTCATGGGCGTGGGCCCATCTCACGGTGCAACCATGCCTGCGCCATCGCCCAGTCCCGCTTGACCGTGCGCGCAGAGGTGCCGACGGCGGTCGCGGTCTCTTCCACGGAGAGCCCTCCGAAGAAACGGCATTCGACGACCCGGCTCTGGCGCGGACTGAGCTGCTCGAGACGCTCGAGTGCCTGGTCGAGGGCGATGAGCGCCTCCGACTGCTCCTCCGAGAAGACGACCGGGTCCGACACCGCCCGGAGCTCCTCGAGCGGGAGCCGCTCCAGTCCCCCGCCCCGTTTCTGCGCCGCCCGGTCCCTGGCATAATCGCACAGGATGTGCCGCATCGCGCGCGACGCGAGCGCTCGAAAGTGCGCACGACCCTCGACCTCGATCCGGGACTGCCCCACGAGCTTGACGTAGGCCTCGTGGACCAGCGCCGTGGTGTTGAGCGTGTAGTTCCCGTGCCAGCGGTGACGCTGACGGCCGGCCAGCTCCTTCAACTCGTCGTACAGAATCGAGAAGAGCTGATCCACGGCGTCCGGGTCCCGGCCGCCGAGATCATCCAGGAGTCGCGCAACGGTCTTCTGCGTCCGATCCAATTCGACACCCCCTCGATGCTCCCGCTTCGGATCCCAACAATACGTGGCCGAAACGGCCCCCTCAAGTCTGCCGCTGGGATCGAGGATGGCCCCTCCCCCCGGCCGAACGGCGTGAAGGAGGGTGAAGGCAGTCATTCACCACAGCCAGCCGGGACCACCGGCGCAAGGAGGACACCATGAAACCCCTGAACTACCTTCTCATTCTGCTGTTGACGCTGGGCGGCACCGCCTGTGACCAGGTAGTGGCACCCGACACCCAGGCCACCGAACCGCTGAGCCACCTCGTGGCCGAGGCACCGCCGCACAGCATGGCCACCGGGACCTTCACCCAGACCGGAATCACCAGCATCCAATTCGGATCGGCGGGCCCGAACACCATCATCGAGCAGACCTCTGTGGGGACGGTCACCGGTACCCTGAGCGGCACCTACGAAGACGATCTGAGGGTCGTGATCCACCCCAACGGCAGCTTCAACGCGAAGTTCACGATCCACTGTGAGTGCACCGTGGGAGGCCAGCAGGGGGTGATCGACCTCGTGGCCACGGACCGCGGCCAGCTCGTCAGTGAGACCCTCGCCGAGTTCGCGGGTCGCGCGGTGATCACCGGCGCGAGCGGTGACCTGGCGGGCCTTCGGGGCGTTCTGGGGATCGAGGGCACGATCGACCTGACCACCGGCCTGGCCACGTACGACTACGCGGGCCGCATCCACTGACCGAGGGGAAGCCGGCACGCCTTCCGATCCGGTCGCTGACGATCCGGGTCGGGAGGCGTCGGCTTGAAGGGGACGGGCACGCCATTGTGCAGCGTTCGAGATTTCACGTACAATCGGTGCATGTACGCCGGACCATCTCGAGACCGCGACCCCTGCCCCGACGGATATCATGATCCCCTCCGCCCCACGCACGCGACTCCGATCCGCCCTTCTCTTCGCGACATCCCTGGTTCTGATCGGAGCCCCTCTTCCGGCCCAGACGCCCGAATCCGTGACCGTCTCCTCGGTCATGAGTGGTCCTTTCCCATACGCGATGACCGCCGCGCCCGAGGGCGGTGCGGTCGCGTGGGTCCTGAATGACCGGGGCACGCGCAACATCTGGGTCGCCGAGCCGCCGGGCTACGAGGGCCGCGCGCTCACGGACTACGCTGGGGATGACGGGCAGGAGCTCTCGGGGCTGACCTGGACGCCGGATGGGAGGACCCTGATCTACGCCCGCGGGGGCAATGCCAACCCGACCTCGGATCCGGCCGGCGTCGAGCAGGCCCTGTGGAGGGTGGGCCTGGATGGGGGCGACCCGGTACGCCTCGGCCCCGGGGGAAACGCGACGATGGCCCCGGACGGCTCGGGCTTCGCCTCGTCCAGACAGGGACAGATCTGGTTCACACCCCTCGACGGGAGTGGGGAGACGCGCTCGCTCGCCCAGGTGCGCGGGGGTGCGGGATCCCTGGCCTGGAGCCCCGACGGGCGGCGAATCGCCTTCATCAGCAACCGGGGCACCCATGCCTTTCTCGGGGTCCTGGACCTGGATCGGGAGACGATCGAGTGGATGGACCCCTCGGTCGACCGCGACCGGGACCCGGTCTGGTCTCCGGACGGGGAGCGGATCGCCTTCATCCGGGTGGCGGCGGACACCCAGATCCGCTCCTTCCAGGCGGTCCGCGAAGCGTATCCATGGTCGATCCGGATCGCCGAGGTCGAAACGGGCGAATCCACCGAACTCTGGCGCGCCGCAAACGGGGTGGGAAGCCGGTTCTGGGGCATGACGGCCTCGAACCAGCTCCTCTGGGCTGCCGGCGACCGGATCGTCTTCCCCTGGGAGGGCACCGGGTGGCTGCATCTGTACTCGATTCCCGCGAGTGGAGGGGAACCGACCCCCCTCACCGCGGGGGAGTTCGAGGTCGAGGACGTGATCCTATCTCCCGACCGCGAACAGGTATACTACTCGTCGAATCAGACGGATCTGGACCCCGACGACCTCCATCGGCGTCACATCTGGCGGGTACCGGTCGAGGGAGGCCCCCCGGAGGCCCTCACCTCGGGAGAGGGCATCGAATGGGAGCCCCGCCCGTTGGACGGGGGCCTGGCCTTCCTCCGCTCCGGCCCCCGGACGCCCGGTCACGCCGCGGTGCTCCTGTCGGATGATCCCCGGCCGATGATCGCGGCGGGGGACCCCGGCGGCATCCCGGCCGACTTCCCCACCGAGGCGATGGTCGTGCCCGAGCCGGTGACGGTGACCGCCGCCGACGGGATGGAGGTGCCGGCGCAGCTCTTCCTGCCCCACGACCTGCAGCCGGGAGAGCGCCGACCGGCCATCGCCTTCTTTCATGGCGGATCCAGGCGGCAGATGCTCCTGGGCTTCCACTACCGGAGCTACTACCACTACTCCTACGCCCTGAACCAGTACCTGGCCGCGCAGGGATACATCGTCCTCTCCGTGAATTTCCGGAGCGGGACCGGGTACGGAATGGAGTTCCGGGAGGCCCTCGACTACGGGGCGGGAGGAGGCAGCGAGTTCAACGATGTCATCGGCGCCGGGCTCTGGCTCGAGGCCCGTGACGATGTCGACCCGGAGCGGATCGGGCTGTGGGGCGGCTCCTACGGGGGGTACCTGACCGCGATGGGGCTCTCGAGGGCGTCGGAGCTCTACGCCGCGGGAGTCGATTTCCATGGCGTGCACGACTGGAATGTCGGGATCCGGACCTTCCGGCCCGACTGGGACCCGGACCCCGAAACCGAGGCGCTCGCGTTCGAATCCTCGCCGATGGCGACCCTCGACGGATGGCGATCACCGGTCCTGCTGGTTCACGGCGACGACGACCGGAATGTCCGCTTCGTCGAGACCGTGGCGCTGGTCGAAGCATTGCGGGAGCGCGAGGTTCATGTCGAGCAGCTGGTCTTTCCCGACGAGGTCCACTCCTTCCTGCTCCACCGCAACTGGATCACATCGTACGAGGCCACCGCCGATTTCTTCCGACGTAAACTGGGGCGCTGACCCCAAGGGAGTTGACCATGACTGAGACCACACTGACCATCCGCGGGATGACCTGCGGAAATTGTCGGGCCCATGTCCACAAGGCGCTGGCCGGTACGGCCGGGGTGATTTCCGCCGAGGTCGACCTGGAGGCCGGCCGAGCCGAGGTTCGCTACGATGCCGAGACGGCCTCGCCGAATGAGATGATCGCCGCGGTCCAGGACGCGGGGTACGATGCGGAGGTCGAAACTACGGCCTGAGGATCCCGATCCCCTGGCGGTCCATCTCGTCGCGGAAGAGGACGAAAAAGGCGCCCGGCTCGATCGATCCCGACCACCCGGGAGCCTGCGCAGGCCCCTGGTGGTGGACCGGACCCAGGAGTGTGGTCCCTGCCGGGAGGGCGGTTCGGTAGACCCGGGCCTCGTCGGTGTCCGGGTCGGCGATCACCACGCGCCAGTCGGGTATGAGCTCCGGCTCGATGTCGGTCTCGAGTCCGGAGCGGATCGGCCCACCGAGCCAGATCGCCCCGTCGCTCCCCAGGCGGAGGGCGCCGAGAGCGGGAAGCCGGTCGGGGTAGGGAATCCCCTCCTGGAGCCCGGCGATCATCTGATCCAGGAACTCGGGCGGAGTGTCGGTGGGGGCACTCTGCCGGATGTAGTCGCCCAGGGCTTCCCGGTGCGATGCGTCCAGGGGCTCCCGCATGTCGGTCCATCGCAGGCGCAGGGTGGTCTCGCCGAGCGGGTCGATCCGATCCACTTCGGATACCTCTCCGGCGAAGTGGACGACGGAGCCGGCCGCGCCCGCGAAGAGGGCGATCGAGGCGAAGGGAATCGGGGCGGCCCCACCTCCCTGCACGAAGTAGGGCTGAAGGGGGCCGGTCCCGATGACGCGCTCGTCGTCGGGATCGCCGGTGCCCCGGACCAGCCGGAGGGTGGCGCCGAGCACCGAGCTGCCGGCGGTGGGCTGTGCGGTCTCGGGGATCCCGGCGAGCCAGTCGCCGTCTCCGAGCCGCTCCAGGCGGGGGATCCAGGGGCCGGATGCGCCGGCCGCGGGATGCTGCTCGATCCAGGTGCCCGCGGCATCGAAGTGGATCCGCGTGCCCGCCTGGGGGTCGTGCACGATGAAGCCCTCGTCCGACGCCCAGACTCCACCCAGCGAACGCAGCTCGCCCGGACCCGATCCGGGGCCCGGCCCGACCTCCCAGGATCCATCGCCCGAGGTGATGCGGAGCTGACGGGTGCCGGCGTCCCCCAGCACCATACGGCCATCCGACAGGAATGCGGCGTACAGTGGGGCCAGAAGATCGATGTCGTCCCCGGCCTGCGGCGCCACCAGGGTGTCGATCACGAGCCCGGGACGCTCGGGCCAGCCCCCGCTCCACAGGTTGCCGATCTCGAGGGTCGGGACCGGCTCGCCGTCGAGGAACCGGACGTGATCCGGGACGGGGGTGGGTCCGGCCTCGCAGGCGGTGATGAGGACCAGGGCGAGTGCCGCCAGGAGGGTCGGCGGACGCCGGAGGCCGGCCCGTGGACTCATGGGTTGATTCCTTCCGGATCGATCTCTTCGACCCGGGTGACCCGCCAGCCACCGCTTCCGAACCGGAACTGGATGACCCGGGCCAGGACGCGCTCCTGGTCTCCCGCCAGGTCCAGGTGGCTCGCCAGGAGGACGGCTTCCCGGGAGCCGATCGGGAGCACCTCGGAGAAGACGGCGTACCCGGCGGGGTCGGTGCGGCTGCACCCCTGGCCCGACTCCCTTCGACAGGGGGCGGCCAGCGGCGTGCTCGCGATGGCTGCCGTGAACGCGGGGTCGCCGTAGCGGTTGAAGTCGCCCATCTGGTGCGCTCCGTCTTCGGTGCGGATCAGGAACCGCGGGTTGGCGTCGACGAAGAGGGTGTCGGGCTCGTCGATCTCTTCGTGCAGGACCGAGAGGGCTTCTGCGTAGAGCCGGGTCGCCTCGGGTTCATCCCACTCGGGGGTGGGGCCTCCGCAGGCCGCGAGGGCGAGGACCAGGACCGGCGCGAGGGCGAGGACCAGGACCGGCGCGAGGGCCCGCATCATTACGGGGATACCGGGTGGTAGCGGGTGCGGAGCGTGACCCTGCGTTCGCCCCCCTCGATGACCCAGTTCTCCTGGTACACGGTGCCGTCGTCCTGCCGGTGGTAGTCGATCCCGCTGGATCCCGAGTCGGTCGTGAGGGCCACCCCGAAGTGGCCCGGTCCGTCGGACGAGCCGCGATACGTGACCGGGGGACCGCTCCCGGCAAAGACGTGGGCCTCGTAGGCCTCGGTCTCGGGGTTCCAGCGCTGCATCCCGTGGGCCTCCCAGACCCCGCCGTCGGGATGATCGCCGTCGAAGTGGACCTTCATCCACGCACCGCCGAGCACCCACTCGTAGCTCAGCGACCCCCGGGCCGAACGCCCATCGGCGAACTCGCTGACCGTCTGCCACTCCCCCACGAGAAAATCGATCCGCTCATGCTCGGAAGAGAGCGGAGGCTGGCCATGGAGGACGGTCGGGGGGATTCCGAACAGGGCGATCGACAGGGTGACGAGGATCATCCGGGGAGCCCGCATCGTTGGACCTCTTCGGGTTGTCGGTCAGGGCTGCGCGGTCAGGACCCACGCACCGGGCCAATATCAGGTCGGGCCGTCGTCGGCGCCAGCCACGCCCCGGCGCCCCGCCCGGATGAACAGGACCGCCAGGACGACGCAGGCCCCCACCGCCAGGGCCACGGCCGCCAGGCCGGTCGGGACCGGGATGCGGTCCAGCGCCCCGATCATCGCGGCCACCACTGCGAAGACCCCCACCCCGATCAACGCCGAGATCCCCACGCGGCGCAGGTCATCGGACGGATCCCGGGCGAACGATGGCTCGAGTCGGCCCACCACCGCGAGCAGTTCGGCACTGACCAGGACCCCGCCCACGATCGGCAGCAGACTCAGGAGCTCGAGTGGGACCGGGGTGAACAGGAGGCTCGCCGCGAAGCCCTGCCCCGCGACGATCATCCACGGGATGGCTCCCCGGGAGACGGCCGCGGCCACGGCCAGCCCGACGAAGACGGCCGCGGCGAAGGCGTGCCCTGCGGTCCCGCCCATCGCCACGCCGGTCACCCCGGTGAGCACCGCGGTCAGAAGCGCCAGGGCCGCGAGGAGTCGGCGCATGGGAGTCCAGTCGCTCATCGCCTGGCTCCCATTCGTGCCGCCCCGGCTCGACCCGTGCGGCGGCGCAGGGCCGAGATCGCGGGGCCGACCCCATCGGTCGAGGTGACCAGCGCGGTCGGGATCCCGCCCCGGTCCAGGAGGTGCCGGTCCGCCTCCCGTCTCCCGAGCCAGATCCGTCGGGCGGCCTCGTCGACCGGGCCGGCCGGCTCGGGCAGGAGGTCCAGGGTGTCGACCACCAGGGCGACCGTGGTCCGACCCGTCCGCCGATGATGGAGGAGCGACTTCGTGAATGACGGAGAGCGCAGATTCGTGATCCCCACGACCAGGGCATCGGACGGGACCGCCACCCGCAGACTCGCCCGTCGTCGCCGGAGTTGGTCCTCGACGGCGCCTCCGACGGTCAGCAGCTCGTTCAGGAGCATCCACCGCGCCCGCCGCCCACCCTGCGGGGGGAGCCACGCCGTGGTCACTCCGTGCGTGAGGATGCCGACCCGGTCCTGGGCCCTGAGGTGGACGGCCGCCACGGCCCACGCGGCGCGAGCCGCCCGGGCCAGCGCCTCGGTACCGGTCTCGGCCCGGGTGAAGAAGGCGTCGAGGAGGAGGAGGACGGTCCCCGTCCGCTCCGGGTGGTGCACGATCACCCAGGGCGATCCAAGCCGCGCCGAGGTGCCCCACGACAGGTCCCGCAGGCGGTCACCCGGCTGATAGGGTCGCAGCTCCGCGAAGTCCGTTCCCCTGCCCCGCAGTCGGGACACATGCATGCCGGCGACCGCCCGGGGCTCCGCCGGCCTGAGCAGGCGGTCGAGCCGGAGGGGACGTGGAAGCACCTGAAGCCGGGGCGCTGCCGCCAGCTTCCGCTCCCACACGAGAAGGGAGCCCGGGCGGCGCGCCTGCACCCAGAGGGTCCCCAGGTCATGGGTCCCCCATGCGGTCGCACGGAAGCGGAAGGGGAGGACGAGGGGACCCCGGGTACGCGGCACGGACCAGCCGACCTCGGGGGTCGGGTCGAGCGGGGTGACCCCGCGAAATCCCGTGAGCATCACCTCGACTTCGGCCACCCCGTCCCAGTCGACGCTCAGCTCCCCCTCGACCACGTCGCCCTCGAGAACGCGCAGGTTGTGGACCCGGACCTCGCCGCGCAGCCGCGCCGGATCGCGCGCGGCGATCCCCACCGCGGCGAGGGCCAGGACGGGCGCGCCGAGGGCGGCGAGCTCCGGCATTCCGGTCGCGATGGCGGCGAGAAGCGCCCCGAACCCCGCAATCAGGTAGCCCGGCAGTCGCGGGTCGGTGCGCAGATGCTCGTCCTCCCCCGGCCCCCCCCTCGATGGCGTCACGTGGTCTGGGGGACCGGCACCCGGTCGACCGCTCGGCGGACCACCTCTTCGGGGTCGGCTCCCCGGGCCCAGGCCTCGTCGCTCAGTACGACCCGGTGCGCCAGCGCGGGCACCGCCATCGACCGGATGTCGTCGGGCCCCACATGGTCCCGTCCCGCGAAGAGCGCGGAGGCGCGGGTGAGCTTCACCAGGGCCAGGGTGCCGCGGGGGCTCGATCCCACCGAGAGCTGGGACTCGGACCGCGTCGCACGCACCAGCTCCACGCAGTACTCGAGCAATCGGTGGTCGACGTGGACCTGCTCGAGTGAGCGCTGGACGGCCATGAAGGTGGTCGCGTCACAGGCCGGCTGGAGCGTCACCTCGTCGCGTCGCCGCTCGATCCGGTCGGTCAGGATCGTCACCTCGTCCTCGGCCGACGGGTAGCCCATGGTCGTGCGCAGGAGAAACCGGTCGAGCTGGGCTTCGGGGAGCGGATAGGTCCCCTCGGACTCGATCGGGTTCTGGGTGGCGATGACCAGGAACGGACGGGGGAGGCTCTGCGCCACACCGTCGGCCGTCACCTGTCGCTCCTGCATGGCCTCGAGAAGCGCGGCCTGCGTCTTGGCGGGGGCGCGGTTCACCTCGTCGGCCAGAAGCAGATTCGTGAACACGGGACCGGGCCGGAACTCGGGGCGCTGCGTGGCCACGTCGAGCACGAGCGAACCGGTGATGTCGGCGGGCAGGACATCGGGGGTGAACTGCACCCGCGAGAAGTCGAGTCCCGCGACGGTCGCGATCGACCGGGCCGTCAGCGTCTTGGCCAGCCCGGGAAGGTCGTCGAGGAGGACGTGGCCATCGGCGATCAGTCCGGAGAGGATGAGCCGGATCACCTCCCGCTTCCCGACCACCGCCCGGCAGACCTCGTCGAGGATCCGGTCGACCACTTCGGCGGCCTCGTCGATCGGAAGGGCGGGACTCGGTGATGTGCTCATGGGGCTCCTTTCGTGTATGGGGATGGAGTCTGGTCCGCATCGCCCTGCTCGGCAAGGCGGTCCAGGTCATCGAGGACGTGGTGGACGACGTCGGCGACCTGGCGCTCGTCGGGGCGCCGTGTCCGATACCAGCGCCGCGGCCCGAGCGGTGGGGAGGTAAGCATGGACCAGGTCAGGGGCGAGACCCGATGGCGCACGGACTCGAGCTGCTTCGGGTCGTCGATGTCGACGCCCTGTCGCTCGAGGGTCGTGCGGATCAGGGGACGCAGCAGGCGGCGCACACCGGGTGTCACCGGAGTCCCCCCCTCGAGCAGCTGCCGGGGCTGGCCGAGCGTTGCGCGGATCCGGTCCACCTCTTCGGAGGCACCGTCGGGGTCCGACTCGCCCCCGGATCGGTTGAAGGGCGAGGTCAGCCACTCGGCCTCGTTCCACTCGGCCACATTCTCGGTGAGCGCGTAGAGAACCACCGCCGCGGCCACCGTGATGATGACCAGACGGATGATGTTGGCCGCGTGCTGGGGCATCACGAGGATGAGAGCGCCCCCGATCACCACCGCCGCCGCGGCGATGCTTCCGGCCTGCAGGATCCGATCGCTCATCGCCGGACCTCTTCGAGGCTCACCGCGAGCCACTCGATCGCCTGGGCCCGGTGCTCGTCGGTGATCGGTCGATCGCTGAACTCGGCCAGGACGTACAGCTCGGCGAGCCGGTGGAGGGGTTCGGGCCGAAGCCCGAGCGGGACCAGCGCACGGCGGAGATGTTCATGCGGCCCCTCGTGCGGCCGACGGGGCAGCCCCACCTCCTTCAGCACGTCGAGCAGCCGACGGTAGGCGGCGGTGACCTGGTCCCGCGAATCTCCGCCCGGATCCCGGACGGTCTCGAGTGCGGTCTCGAGACCGGCCTTCGCTTCGTCGGCCGAGACCCCGGGCTCGCGCACCCTCCGCTCCGGGCGATCCTCTCCCGGGGTCCGCCCCCCGCGCCAGAGCCACAGACCGAGAATGACCAGGAGCGCCAGGAGGATCCAGACGGGAAGCGCCTCGGCCTCTCCGAGCACCCCCAGGTCGAACCCGGGATCCATCTGGAGGTCACCCGGCACACCGTCCGCATCGGGCACCGCCTCGACGGCCATCGCCTCGCCCCCGCGCGGCATCTCGACGAAGCCGCCGGACACCCCGCCCAACCCGCTCCCCGACGGGATCCTGAGGGCGATCAGGCCCAGAACCCCCATCAGTCCCGCTGCCCAGATCAGCGCTCGCCCCGCCGGATCCGGATCGTTGCGGGTCGGCCGGAGCCGCTTGCGGTACATCATCAGGACCACCAGCCCGAGACCTGCCACCGCGGCCCCGACGACTCGAAGCACCGGGGCCCGACCGCCGGAGAGGTCTCTGGCGGGAGCAAGCACGTCGACCCCGGCCGCCCCGACCGCCACGACCAGGGTGGCACCCACCACTCCGATCAGGAGAGGAGCCCACCTCATGCCTCGGCCTCGATCGGAGTGCGCGCCGCCCGCAGATCGGCCAGGCCACGTTCGAGGGCCCGTATGGCCGCGCTCCGGTGCGCCGCCGTGATCGGTCGTTCCCCGAACTCGGCCGCGATGTAGAGCTCCGCCAGCCGATGGAGCGGCTCCCGACGCAACCCCAGGGGACCGAGGGCCCGACGAAGGTGCTCGTGTGGAGCCTCCTCGGGTCGACGGGGCGCATCGGCGGCGGCCAGTGCGGCGAGCAGGTGCCGATAGGCGGCGGTGATCTGCATGCGCGGGTCGCCCCCCAGGTCGACGAACTCGCCGAGCGAGGCCTCGAGCCCGGCTTCGGCCTCCTCGTCTCCGACCACCGTCTCGTGGGCCTCCTCGCCATCTCGACCAAAGCCTCTCCAGCCTCCACCCCGGCGGGCGAGCACCCAGAGTCCGATCCCGATCAGCCCCGCCAGGAGGATCCAGGAGAGGAGGACGCTGAGCCCGGCCAGGATACTCCAGTCGAAGCTGCGGGCCGGGGGCTCGGTCTCGACCGCGGTGTCTCCAAGCTCCGGAGGGGGCTCGGCCTCGAGCTCCGCCCGTTCGATGACCTCGGGCGAATCGACGATCTCGGCGGGAGCATCCGACGGCGGAGGCGGCGCAGCGGGCGGGGGCAGGGGCTGGCTTTCGGCCGAATCGTCGCCCCACCGCGTCTCGAGGCCCCCATCCCCCGAAGGCCCTCCACCCCCGAGATCCACCGAGGGCACGTAGAGCGCGATCAGCGCGAGGAGCGCCATCGTCCCGGCCGCGAACAGGAGGGCACGACCCGCCGGATCGGGGTCGAGCTGGCGTTGCCGGCGGCTCCGCAGCCGCCTGCGCTGGACCAGGAGCAGGACGAGGCCCACGAGTGCCGCCACCGCCGCAAGGACCCGAACCGTACGCACGCGATCTTCGCCGAGCTCCGCAGGGGGGACGAGCAGGTCGAATCCCGCCGCACCCAACGCCACGACGAGGCTGGCGGCCACCACCCCCAGCACCTTCGGCGTCCAATGACGCAAGGCGTCTCGATTCTCGTCCACCGGTTTCACCGCGTTCGCATACTCCAGAGGGAACCATGTTTCCGGACTCCGCGCCCTCATACACCGAAGCAGCCTAGAGTCCCGAGCGCGAGAATGCGAGATCCCCCCGAATTGGAGCGGCACCTCGATGATGGTTTGGGAGGTCGTCCAGAACCTTGACATGCGATGCACATGCAGACATGCTTGCCACATGCCCATGATCCAGATTCGGAACGTTCCCGAGCCCCTTCATCGCGAGCTCAAGGCACGAGCGGCGCGCGCTGGAATGACGCTCTCGGATTTCCTGCTCGCCGTCGTACGCGATGCGGCGGCGTACCCGGAGCCGGAGGAGCTGCGGCGGCGGGTTCGGGAGCGCTCCGCGGTCTACCCCTCGGAGCCCCCGGCCGACGCCGTACGCGCGGAGCGCGAGGATCGGTGATCGTCGTCGATGCGTCGGCGATCCTCGAAGTCCTCCTGCAGACCGAGTCGGCCCCGCGGGTCGAGCGACGGCTGTTCGGGCCACACACGCTGCACGCACCGCACCTGCTCGACCTCGAGGTGGCCCAGGTCCTGCGGCGCTACGAACGGGCCGGGGAGATTTCGGCCCAGCGAGCCAGTGAAGCGATCGAGGATCTGGCGGCGTTTCGGATCCGGCGCTATCCGCACGACCTGTTCATGCCTCGCATCTGGACGCTGCGTGCCAACGCGAGTGCGTATGACGCCTCGTATCTCGCTCTGGCCGAGGCGCTGGCGGCACCGCTGGTCACGATGGACCGACGCATGTCCGGGATCCCCGGCCACGACGCGACCGTCGAGGTGCTTGCCTGACGGACCCCATCACCCGTGGAATCGACGGAGAGGATCGGGGGCGGGCGAGAGCCTGGAGCGGAAGGCCTCCAGCTCCTCGAGTCCAGCCGGAGTGGTGTATCCGGCAAAGTGATCCACCACGATGTGGAGGTAGTGCGCCATCCTCCACTCCGGCGAGGCGTCGGGATAGCTCACCCACCCGTCGCCGATCCAGCCCCGGGCCACCAGGGCGCAGAAGGACGCGAGACGGCGGAGCTGCGGAGGACCCAGGTCGGCTCTCAGGAGCCCGGCCTGCGACAGCCCCCGGAGATAGTCGACGATCACCTGCCGGCGATCCACCTCGCGATCGCCGACGTAGACGTCCGCCAGGGCGGGATTCTGGATGAAGAGCTTGGGCAGGCTGAGGAAGAGGCAGCGGAACTCGTGGTGATTCCGAAAGACCTGCCGCATCATCTCCATGAAGCCGAGAAGGGACGGGTGGGGTGGAAGGCGGACCGTGGCGTCGTTCAGCTCCCGAAGCTGGAGTCCGATGGCCAGAACGATGTCGTCCTTGGTGGGAAAATGGTAGGAGATGTTTCCCGCCTGCACCCCCAGGTCCCGGGCCAGCTCCCGCACCCCGACGTACTCGATGCCCTCCTCGTTGTAGAGCTCCAGCGCTCGCGCCAGAATCCGCTCCCGGAGCCCCCCTTCCCTGACCTCGGACATGCACACCTTCCAGAAAACTTGACAATGTAAAAACCTCGACGATACCTTCGCTGAAAATCTTGACATCGTCAAGGTCAACGCTCACGGACCATCCCAAAAGGAGGTTCCCATGCAGTTTCCTGTCGAGACGGACACCGGAAGCGGAGAGCGGCTGCATCTTCTGGGCATCGAGGAGGATGACCACGGAGAGTACGTCGCCATCGAGGGCCACCTGGAGCCCGGTGTGGGTCCCCCGATGCACGTTCATTTCGGCCAGGACGAAGGGGTCCGGGTCGAGGATGGAGTGATCGGGTACTCCGTCCTGGATCCCTCGGGAGAGGAGCACTCGGGCCAGGCCGGCCCCGGAGAGGAGATCACCTTCCTGTCAGGCCAGTTCCATCGCTTCTGGAACGACGGCGACACCCCCGCCCGGATCAGCGGCTGGGTGCGACCGCCGGGAAACTTCCCCTGGTACATCTCCCGCGTCCACGAAAGCCTGCGGAACAACGGAGGTGAGCGTCCCGGCTTCTTCGACGGGGCCTTCCTCTCCTGGCGCTACCGGCACGAGTTCCAGATCGCCGAGATTCCGGCCCCGGTGGTCCGGTATGTGTTTCCGGTGGTGGTGGGGCTGGGAACCCTGCTGGGACGATACCGGAAGTACCGGGACGCCCCCGCACCGGCCTCCCGGTCACCGACCGTTCAGAAGTCCAGCCAGTAGTCCACCTTCACCATGAAGACATGTTCTCCGGGTGCGTCGAACATCGCTCGCGCGTCTCGGGCAAAATCGAAGTCCCCCAGCAGTTCACGGCTCTGACGACGCTGCTGCCACACCAGGTAGATGCGGGACCCCGGGCGATATTCCCACCGAAGGGCTGCCGTGCCCCTGAGTGAGCGGATGTTGAAGTTCTGTTCGCGAAACGAGGTGTCGACCCGGCCATCGCCGCTGTAGTCCAGGTGAATCTGGCCCCCGCTGCGGCAGTACTCCCCGCCCACACAGGCCGGGACCCCATCGACCGAGGTCGCCTCCCCTTCCGAGAAGTGGATGAAATCGAAGGTGCGGAGCGCCTCGAGTTGTTTGAAGCCGCGGAACTCGCCCGCCGCAATCAGGGGCTGGGCAAAGATCTGCAGGGTCAGGTTCGGCGAGAAGATATAGTCCAGACTCGTGTCGAAGGAGATCTGTTCTCGAGCCAGTTCCCCGAAGAAATAGCGTCCCCCGAGGGTGGGCTCGAAGCCCACGTTCCGAAGCTGTGTCACGTACTGGGCCGGATCGAGGGATCGCCGATACGACGGTCCCACGCTGACACTGATCGCATCCGATGGCCGAGCCTCGATTCCGAAGTCTGCCTGGAACTCGCGACCGCCCCGGGCCCCGCTCTCGTAGTCCAGCGAGAACCGATAGGTGAGATCATCGCGCCGATCCGTGTTCAGGCTGATCCCCACCTCCCGCGAGGCCGGATCGATCATGATCGGCCCCCCTCTCGTCATGACGTCGCTGAAGCTCTCCGGAGAGTAGTTGGCGTTGACTCCGAGACCCCACCAGTTCAGGAGGGTGAAGCTCGCATTCCCACTGAGGAAGCCCGACTTGTAGGCATCCCCCCAGGCCGACATCGAAGAAATGTCCTCGCGCACCTCGTTTCGCCAACTGTGGAAGGTGAAGAGGGTGAAGCTGTAGTTCTGGAATCGTTCGCCCGGATCGGGCTGCTGATACCGGAGGCGGGCGCCCCCGGTCACCCTCTCGGTCGAGGTCGAAAACCCGAGGTCGTTCACCTCGAACCCGGGAGTCCTCTGACCCGCCCAGGCCGCTCCCGTCCAGTGGCGTCCGCCTCTGCGTTCGAGCTGCAGCCGCCACTCGGCCCCGGTCAGCTCGGTGGCGTCCGGGTCGAGGTGCACATCGTCCCGGTCGGGCCGCTGGAAGTAGTGATTCGACGACCGCTGGAGCCTGAGGATCGCATCCTCGCTTCCCGTGACCCGGCTCCCGGCGAGCAATCCGGACACCGCCCACTCCCGATCGGCCCAGGTATGCTCGAGATCCACCCCTCCGGTGAGAGCGCGTCGGGCGAGGAGGTCCAGATCTCCGCTCTCAGGCAGGTCACGGTCCACGGCGGTCAGGATCGCTCCGGCCCGCGTCTGCCCGTCCCGAAGGTCCTGTTGGGCACGGAGGGTACCGTAGACCGTGCCGGGCTCCACCTGAAACCGGAACACCTCGTCGATGTCCGCCTGGTATGCCCGCCCCCACTCCCGGGCGGTGAGCGCCAGGAGTCCGCCCATCGAGAGGCCGCCACGGGTCCGTCCCGTCACCTTCGCCGCCCCCCGGATCGCGGTCTCACTCGGGAGCTGCGTGAAGTCAAAGGCGACGGGTGAGCGACCCTGGGGGCTTCGCCCGATTCTTCGAGAGTAGAACAGATTGTCTCGCGGCCCCGCCAGTCCGAAGTCGAACAGGGCGTCGTCACGGGTGAAGAAGGGACGCCGCTCGGGCAGAAAGGTCTCGAATGCCGACAGGTTGATCACGCGCGGATCGACCTGGACCTGCCCGAAGTCGGGATTGAGGGCCATGTCGAGCACGAAGGTGGATCCCAGCCCGTACCGCACATCGGCTCCCACTCGGGTGCGGGCGTCGGAGCCGTCGAAGAATGGATCCCCCGGAATCGAGGGCCCCCGTTCGGCGCCCGCGAGCACATAGGGAACGATCTCGGAGTACCGGCGGCGTTCGGTCAAATGGAGGCCCTCGAGGCGTCCCCATCGGCTCACGTTCCCATGGACTCCCCGGGGAACGAAGGCCCACTCGGAGCGTTCGTTGTCGGCGATTCTTCGACGGGCGAAGTTGACCCCCCACACCTGGGTCTCGCCGGATGCGTTGAAGCGGATCTGTGAAAGGGGAATTCGAACCTCGGCGATCCATCCCTGATCGTCGATCGAGGCGGCCGACTCCCAGATGCCGTCCCACGAGCCGTCCGAGCTCGTGTCGTCATAGTTGTACTGGTCCCGCTGGACCCCGGCAGCGGTCACCCTGAAGGTGTAGCCCGTCGAGCGGTCGAGGTTGGGATCCAGTGAAAACTCGAAGTATCCGGCGGCGCGACCCGTCACCCCCCGGGGAGTGAGCTGCCGGGCGACCCGGCTCGGATCGGAATCGTACATCCGCGCCCCGATATAGAGGTTCTCGTCGTCGTAGAGGATCCGGACCTCGGTGTCTTCGAGCGCGGGCTGTCCCTCGAGAGGCTCTCGCTGGGTGAAGCCGGAGGTGGGCTCGGCCCGCTGCCAGTCGGGTTCGTCCAGGCGGCCGTCGATCTGGATGGGGCCTTCCACGCGTGTGGCACGAACCGTTCGGTCCCGGGAGTCGGGATAAGACTGCTGGGCCGTGAGCATCGCACTGCCGAGGACCCGGTCCGCCGGGGGGACCCATGGCACCAGCAGGAGGAGAACGAGGGAAAAACCGGAAACTCTCTTGAGTTCTGCCATCGATCGGGGTGGGGTCCGTACGGTGAAGGGTGGCGGAGAGACGCGTGGCCTGCTGAGAGGGTCTCCGTTCTGTCGAATGCTCCCTGCTCCTGTATACGGGATCAGCTTCTGAATGTGGCAACGTCGGGTCGGATGGTCGAGGTCTCCCCTGATCAGAACCCGAAGAGCACCAGCGCCGCGAGGGCCAGGACCAGCCCCACCCGGTGCACGGCTCCGAATGCTTCTCTCCAGAGGCTCATCCCGAGGAGGGTGGCGAGCGCAACCACCGCCACGTTGTTGACCGGAAACGCGACGGTGCCGGGGATGTGTCCCAGCGCCAGAAGCATGAACTCGGCGGAACCGTAGTTGACGAGCCCGAGGAGGACACCCCAGCCGATGACGTTCGTCGAGGGCCAGCGTCCGGAGCGCAGCCCACGGATCACCACCACCGTGCTCCCGACCACGAAGGCGACCGTAAAGACCACCAGGAGGAAGAGCGCCCGACTGTTCTCGGCGGCGAACTCCTCTTCGAAGACCTTGAGCGTGGTGTCGACCAGCCCCCCGGCCAGGAAGAGGAGCGCCAGGAGGATGAAGGCGAGCAGGGGGCGGGTGGGCGCTTCCAGTCCCGGCGACCGGGGTGGCGACGGTGCCGAGGCGCTCGGGAGCGGCGGTGCCGGGGTCGGCCGCGAGATCAGAAGGAAGGCCGTAGCCGCCACCCCCAGCCCCAGTGCCTGGCCCACCGTGGGCACCTCTCCCCAGACGAGCCACGAGGCCAGAAAGGGGATCGCCACGGAAAGACGCATCGTCGCCGTGGCCAGCGAGATCCCGGCCACCCCGATCGCGCGGCTGAACAGGACGAACCCGGCCACGAAGAGCACCCCCAGCCCCCCTCCCAGAAGGAGGAGCGGGGGTTCGGCGGCAAGCCCTCGACCGGGTGGATCGAAGGCGAGCACGACCGACGCGGTCCCCACCGCGGCGGCGTAGTTGACCGTGACCAGGGCCATTCGGTCGTAGCGGCCCTCGGTGAGCTTGAAGATGACCGCGATCGCCGTGCTGCAGACGATGGCCAGCGCGAGAAAGATCATGGGTCAACCCGCGCGGGCGGAGGTCTTCAGGAGCCGCGGCGGGCGGTCAGAAAGCGGTCGAGCGCCGACGCGAACTCGCGCTTGTCCCGGTCCCCGTAGGCGGAAGGACCCCCGGTCTCGACTCCGGAGTCCCGAAGGCCCTCCATGAAATCGCGAATCGACAGGCGCTCCCCGATGTTCTCCGGGGTGTACCGCTCCCCGCGTGGATCGAGGACCTCGACACCCTTTTCCACGAGGAGCGACGCGAGAGGGATGTCGGCGGTGACCACCAGGTCACCTTCGGCGGCGTGCTCGACGATGTGCTGATCGGCCACATCGGCCCCGTGGGTCACCCGAACGGCCCGGACAAAGGGGTTGTTCAGCGGAAGGGTGAGGCGCTGGTTCGCCACGAGGATGGTCTCGATCTCGAGTCGCTTTGCGGCGCGAAAGATGATCTCCTTGACCGCACGGGGTGCGGCGTCGGCATCGACCCAGATCTGAAAGTCGCGTCGGCTGGACATGCTCGGGATCCTTCGGCGTGGATGGGGGGATGAAGATGGGGGCCGGCCCAGCGGCCCTCGCGAACCGAACACCGGAAGGTAGGAGTAACAAGGCGATATGGCGAAACTCAAGCTCGACCTCCACGACATCTACAACCGGGGAGCACAGATCGACGCCGAACTCGAGCGAATCATGCGCGAGGCGGTCGACAAGCGGATTCCGACCGTCGAGATCATTCCCGGCAAGGGGAGCGGCCAGCTCAAGAAGAAGGTGATTCGCTTTCTTCAGCAGAAGCGGGTCAAGGCGCTGTATCACCGGCTCGAAAAGGACTCGAAGAACCACGGCCGGCTCTTCGTGCACTTCCGTCACTGAGCCCAGCCCTCAGAACAGCTCGACCACCATGCGCGCTCCTGCCAGCCAGCTGCCGAGCACCGAGCCGAGACTCGACAGGGCGAAGACCAGGAAGATCCGGGCGACCCGGTTCGAACGCCAGCCGCCGAGTTCGGTCACGTCATCGCGAAGGGTTTCGAAATCCCCCATGGTGGGCTTTCGGATCCCGGCCTCGACCGAGGCCGTGACCACCCCGGCGCCAATGGTGGGATTGAGCGAGGTGAGGGGTGCCGCTGCGAAGGCGCTGAAGATGGTCAGCGGATGGCCTCGAGCCAGGAGCGCCCCGAGCGCCGAGAGGGTGCCGTTGGCGAGAACCCAGGTGGCCACCAACGCCCAGCCCAGCTCCGGGCTCCGCATGAAGCCCAGGACGAAGCCGGTCAGGATCAGGGCCACGAAGAGCCAGGGGAGCGCCCGGATCAGGCGCGACGGATCGGGGCTTTGCGCGAGGCTCGCCACCTCGGCTGCGGGGTCCCGATCGTCCTCCTCGAGAGCGCGCTTCAGGCCCTGCATGTGACCGGCCCCGACCACCACCAGAACACGGCCCCCCTCCCGGCCCGGGTTCTCCTGGCGGAGACGCGCGGCCATGTAGCGGTCTCGCTCCGCCACCAGCGCTTCGTGGAGCGCCGGGGACCCATCGGACAGCTCCCGGAAGGTCTCTTCGAGGATGTCGCCCTCTTTGAGACGCTCGATCTCGTCTTCTGTGATCTCCTCCTTGGACAGGAGCGCGACGAAAATCCCCACGACCATCGTGTAACGCTGCCACCAGGGAAGCCGGCGGCTGGCGCGGCGCAGGGTGATGCCGATGTCGCGGTCGACGAGTTGCAGGGGCAGGTCGAGGGCGTCGGCAGACTCGATCGCCGCCTTCATCTCGGCACCGGGTTCGATTCCGAACTGCGATGCGATCCGCCGCTGGTAGGCACCGAGGGCCAGGGTGGCCATCATCATGCTGGCCTTCCCCTCGCGCAGGATCCGGAAGATGTCGAGTTCCTGCCAGGCCGTGGGATCGGTCAGCGCGCGATGGCGCGTGGGACAGAGTTCGACGGCGACCGCGTCATAGTCGCCCTCGTCGATCATCCGGCGGACGGTCTCGGCGCTCTTGCGTGACACGTGCGCGGTGCCGAGCAGGGTGTACTCGATCCCATCGCGGGTGACCCGCTCGACGGGCTCGTCGCCGTGAGAAGCCTCGAGGGCGGTCGGTCTGGTGGTCTCGTCCATGAATTGCAGCTGGAAAAATCAGGGGCCCTGAGGGCTGGCGACGACCGCCGGGGTCGGGTGGCGTCGCGACAACGCGATACGCACGATACCCGAAAGGCCGTGTGGAACTCAAGGGCGCGGCGCAGGGAGTTGGCCTTCCCGGCTGAGGGATTATCTTTGCCGGGGACCCTCGAACCCGCCTCGGCGTACTTCCCGAATCCGACCCTGCACCCCGAACCCAAAGCAACCGATGGATCTACAGATCACAGGAAAAGTCACGAAGATTCTCCCCGAGCAGTCCGGTGAGAGCCAGAACGGCCCCTGGCGAAAGCAGGAATTCATCCTCGAGACCGAGGGCAAGTACCCGAAGCAGGTCTGCGTCGTCCAGTGGGGCGACAATATCGATCAGTTCGGGGTCCGGGAGGGTGAGACGATCAACGCCCACATCGACCTGCAGAGCCGGGAATACAACGGCCGGTGGTACACCGATGTGAAGGCGTGGCGGGTGGAACGGCCCGAGGGCCAGGCGGCCGGCGGCGGTGCCCCGCCGTCGTCCAGCGACGAACCCTGGCCCGACGAAGCACCGATGGACACTGGCCAGGACGACGATCTGCCCTTCTGATTCGGGTCGCGGTCCGACGCCCCCCGATGGCCTACGTCCCGGACGCCGGGGAGGGGAGTCCGACGGTCCGTTCGCCGGTGTCGGAGGACAGGTCGTCGGCCGCCCCCTCCAGCCCGGGGATCGTGCGGTCGAAGTAAGCCTGGTACGGCGCACGCTCCGGGGGGGTCGTGCGCGGGTTGAAGAGGATCACCCGATTTCGACCACCGTTCTTCGCCTCATAGAGCGCTCGGTCCGCCCGGTCCAGAAGTTCGGAAGGGCTCCCGCCGTCTCGGGGCCACATGAGCGCCACCCCGAGGCTTGCGGTGAGGATTTCCTCTCCACCCGTTCCCGGGTTCGGGATGTGCGTGTACTGCACCGCATCCCGAATCCGCTCGGCGACCAGGATCGCGTGCTCCTCCTTGGTCCGGGGGAGGAGGACCGCGAACTCCTCGCCCCCCAGTCGGGCCGGCAGGTCCTCGGTGCTTCTCACCCCCATCCGCAGGACTCCCCCCATCTGCCTCAGCGCGGCATCGCCCTCGCCGTGGCCCCGGGTGTCATTCAGATTCTTGAATGCATCCAGGTCCATCATGATCAGGGCCAGGGGCTCATCCTCGCCGGACAGGCGCTCCCAGTACTGGTCGAGGCGCTCGCGAAATGCACGTCGATTTGCGATTCCCGTGAGTGAATCGAATCCGATCTGTTCCTGCAGCTCGAGATTCAGCGCCTGAAGGCTCCGGAGTGCCCGAATGCGCTGCGAGCCGATCACCCAGGTCAGGAACACCGCGCTGATCATCCCCATCGCGGCCGGGGCCATGACCCCCGGGGCCGGTGCCACCAGCAGGACCCCCACGATCCAGATCAGGACGAGCACCGATGAAGCGATCGCGAGCCGTAACCCATCCTGATAGAACGCCCCGGACGCAAGCAGGATGATCATGAAGGCGAAGGAGTGGGAGGCGTCGCGCGTCACGACCAGGTGGGCGAATGCGGCGGTCGCCGCCCCCAGGGTCGTGCCGAACAGGGCGATGTGGGCGCGCTCGGGGGCGCTCGTCCCGCCCCGCGTGCGAATGGCTCCGATTCCGCACCCGACTCCGGCCAGCAGGGAGACCGCGGCGAGAACGACCTGATCGGGACCGGCCCGCAGGTGCATCAGATGCCACAGGCCCACCGTCAGAAAAAGCAGGGCAGCCGCCGCGAAGACACCCGGGAGTTGATCGGCCAGGCCCTTCACGAGGCGATCCATCACCGAGGCTCGTCGGCGCGGATCCTCCTGTTCCCGGACCAGCGCCCGCTCTTCCCATTCCCTCATCGGCAGTCCTTGTCTGATTGAAGGTCGCCCATTCCGGTCACGGGCGTGGCACCCGGGCCAGGGCCGATCGCCCATTCCGTGGATATGTAACAACTCAGCAAAGAACGGTCCAGAACAGGGTACGGTCAGGTCCCGGGACCCGGGACGTCCGGTTCGACTCAGTGAACACCGAAATCCCAGAACTCATACTCCACCGTGCAGTTCCTCTTGAAGAAAAACAGGAACCGCTCGCACGTTTCGGTCTCGGAGCAGATGAGGTCTCCCTTCTCTCCGCAGCTGTCGGGACTGAGCCCGTCCGCGGGAGCGTTGGCAAATACCAGGAAGAAGACTGCAGCGACAAGCACGGGAGGCGCGATTCGTCCGACCATGGGTCCGGAGCTCCGGAAAAGAGTAAGCGTATGCTCGATCCGAAGGGGAAGGTTCGCGCTACAGGATGGGCGGACCCATAGGTGTCACGGCCTACTCACTGCTCCCTCCCCCGACTCAGGGAGTCCAGCGGCGATCGCCTCCATCCCTCAGCAACCGCATCGCAATCCCCAGAACGAGTGCCGAGAAGAGAAGGAGGCCGAGGATGCCCGGGGCGGCTGCGTGGGCGGCTCCGGACGAGCTCTCCTCGAAGGTCCAGACGGGAAGTCGATCGAGGTCCTCGGGCGTGAGGCGGCTGTCGGTGTAGATGAGTGGCTCGAAGAACCCCACCCATTCCCGGTGAAAGCGATCCACAGCTGCCTCGAAGGCTCCGAAGCGGGCGTCGCCCGTGCCCGCGAGCTCGATGAGCGCCTCGTGGGTGACGAGCGTGGGGGAAAGCCAGCGCAGGGTGCGAATCCAGTCCTGCTGCGCGCGGAGCGCCTCTCGATGGTTCTCGCGTACCGGGCGGAGCCGCGTCTGTACTTCCTGGTTGACCGCAAAGGCACGGGTCTGGAAGTCCACCTCGTCGACCGAGCCTTCCGGAAGCAGCTCCGGGTGATCATCGTAGTACCGGGCCAGTACCGCCGAAGCCTCCTCCTGCACCTGTCGAACCTCTTCCCGCTCCAAAGCGACCAGCTCGGCGCGGGACGGGACCGGATGCAGAAAGGCCGCGCTGATCTGGACTCCAGCGGGAATCACGATCACGAACACGAGCCAGAGAAAGGCAAGGGCCACGGCGTTTCGAGCCGACTCCCTGCCCGTTGCGTTCACCAGCGCGGCGAGCCCGATCCAGAAGCCGAGATACAGGGCCACGATGATCCCCCAGAAGAGAAACGGCTGCCACGCGATCCCGGTGGTGAACAGGAGCAGACTCAGCAGTGTGGCCACCGCCACGAGTCCCATCAGAAGCCCCCACCGGACGAGCAGCTTTGCCGCCACGATTCGCCGGGCGGACACGGGTTGGGAGAGGAGCAGCGCGAGCGTTCCCTGCTCCCTCTCGCGAGAAAGAAGGTCGAAGGAGATCGCCAGGGCCAGAAGAGGAAGGAGGAAGGTGATCAGGAAGGCCAGGTCCAGGGGACCGGCCAGAAGGTGGACGGGGTTCTCGATCTCCTCCCTCGCACCTCGAGGATCGGCGCCGTCCAGCAGGACCGGGACCACCGGGGGAATCAGATCGGACTGGCCGACCGCCGTGGCTTGAAAGCCGTTGACCGGCAGGACCGCGAACCGTTGTCCGCGGGCCCGCCCCATGACATAGGGGCGGGTGGGGTCCTGAAAGGGTGACGGAGAGACCTCTCCCTGGTGGACCGACGTCATGGTTTCCCTGAGTCCCGCGTACCGTTCCCTCTCCTCGTCGACCGCCTGCTCGACCTGGGTACGCTGGTGGTCCGCCGCGGCGGCACCCACCTGAACGGAGTATCCCGTGAGGAGGAGGATGGCGGCGGCGACCACCCATACGATCCGATCCGCCAGAAGCATTCGGAACTCGTGACGCAGCATCGCTCCCGATCCGTTCATGGGGTCACACTCTCCGCGCAGAGACGGATGTCCCTACGCGAACCAGAAGTCCGCCGAGAAGAAGCCAGAACAGGATGGCGGCGATCGCGGTGCCCTGTCCGGCGACCGCCCAGCTCGCCTCGGGACCTTCATATTCGAACTCGGGCACTTCGGCCCAGAGCTCGGGGCCGGCGATATAGCTCTCGCCGAACCGACTGTTTTCCATGATGTCGGTGTTCATGATTCGCTGAATGAGCCTGCGGTGCTCTTCGGCAGCCTCGGCATAGCGCTGATGGTGGGCGGGGTCCGTCCCGGTGAGTGACATCGACAGGCTGCGCACCGCGAGGTGTGGGGCCAGAAAGCCGATCCGTCGATGAACCTCGAGCTGCGCTTCCACCTGATTCGCCAGATCCCCGAACCGTCGGTCGAAGACGAGGTCTCCGAACTCCTCGGACCGCTGCAGAGACAGCCCGGCAAAATTGAAGGGCAGATTAGCGAGCTCCTCGACGCCATGGGCGGCCAGGACGCTGTCGACCAGAAGTTCCTGCCGAAGCTGCTGGGATGGGAACTCCCCGAATCCCTCGCTGCGATCGCGCTGGACCGTCTCCTGGAACTCGAGGCTGCTGGGAAGCTCGACCTGGCTTCTTGCCACATCCGAAGCGACTCTCGGCGCCAGCAGACCGTTCACGATCCAGAAGCAGAGAAGGAGCGCCAGCGCCGTCCGCGAGGACGGGGCCAGCGCGGATACGGCGACCGCCAGAAGAACGATGACGCCGAAGTAGGCGGAGTAGGTCAGAACAAGTAGCAGATAGCGGAGGCCTTCGTCGGCCACGGCCTCGCCTCCGGGTCCCGCCGCCATCAGGGCCAATGCTCCCAACGCCGCCGCAGGGATCAGAAGGAGAGCCAGCGCCAAGCCCACACCCAGGGCCTTCCCGGTCGCGAGGGTTCGGGGATTCACCCCCAGACTCAGCACCTGCCGGAGGGTTCCACGCTCCCGCTCGCCCGAGAACGTCGCGAAGGCCAGAAGCAGGATCAGCAGGGGGACCAGCAGCTGCAGGGTGGTGGCCGCCGTGAGATCGGCGAAGCGGGCCAGAGCGGGGGTGTCCTGGATGGCCCGGTGCTCGAAGGGATTCTGGTAGTGCGCCTCCAGCCAGGTCGTCGCTCCCACATAGGAATCGACCCCGCGATCCACCAGCGACAGCGAGGATACCGGCCGGAACACGTAGATCCCGTAATGGGCCGCCGAGTGAGGGTTCTTGTCGCCCTGGTCCAGCCACTGGGACCAGCTCATCGACTGGGCCTGCGCGTGAGCGCGCTCCACCTCGGCCCGCTGCGCGAAGCCTGCGGCCAGCGACAGGACCAGGAGGAGCCCCACCAGCGCCGCCCCCCAGCGGAACCTGCCATCCCGAAGGGTCTCGATCACCTCTTTTCGTATGATGTGTCCGAACATGGGTCTTCCTTCCGCAGGGGGGAGTCAGTCGTGCATGTGCTCGAGGTAGATCCGCTCCAGGTCCGCATGCCCGAGCTCTGCCGGATCGAGTTCGGCCCTGAGGACGCCCCTGCGCATGATCCCGACCCGGCTTCCCACCTCCTTGGCCCGGAAGAGGTCGTGAGTAGCCATGAGAATGGCCACCCCATCGTCCCGAAGCTGGCGAAGAAGCAGCGAGAACTCGTTGGATGCCTCGGGGTCGAGTCCGGAGGTGGGCTCGTCCAGAAGGAGCGCGCCGGCCTGCTTCGCCAGGGCGACCGCGATTCCCACCTTCTGTCTCATCCCCTTCGAGTAGGTGCCTACACGCTCGTGGTGGGCGTCCTTCTGGAGTCCGCTTCTGGTCAGGAACTCCTCGATCCGGCCACGGTCGTAGTCGTCGTGACCGGACAGCGCCGCGAAGTACTCGAGGTTCTCGGCCCCGGTGAGGTGCGGGTAGAGCATCACCTGCTCGGGAATGTACGCCAGGTACTTCTTGGTCTCGAGAGGTTCGGCCGAAACCTCCATCCCGTTGACCAGCGCCCGTCCGGAAGTGGCCGAGATGAAGTTCAGGAAGAGTCGGATGGTGGTGCTCTTGCCCGCACCATTCGCTCCCAGCAGACAGTAGATGTCGCCCGGATTCACCTCGAGATCGAGATCGGAGAGAGCCGGGGTCCCGTTGTAGTGCTTCGAGAGAGCTTCGGCCTTGAGCATGCGCGGGCTCGTGTTCGGGTTTGCAGGGAGGGCGACGTCGGTGTCCTCGGAGGCTGCACTTGACGCCGGAGTATTTGATAATAGGTTTGCATTCCCATACAGGCAAGATCGCGCGACGAACCCCTCGAGGCCGGTCGATGCGAGGCCGTCTTCCCCTCCCCCGTCCCCCGTGCACCGAGCCATGCATCGAGCGGAGCGCCCCCTGGACTGGCTGGTGGTCGGAGGGGGGATTCACGGCACCCACCTGACCCGGGTCCTGCTCGAGGCGGGCGTTCGGAGAAGCCGGATACGGGTGGTGGACCCGGAGCCCGAGCTGCTCGCAGTGTGGACCGAGCACACGACGAGAACGGGAATGCGGTACCTCCGATCGCCGGGGGTTCACCACCTCGGGCTCGACCCCTTCGATCTCTTCCGGTTTGCGGGACGGCGACGAGCCCGCCGCCGGGACCTCTTCAAGGGGCAGAGGCGTCGTCCCCTTCTCTCCCTCTTTCAGGACCACGCCCGACACGTCATCGGGGAGTCCGGCCTGCAGGAGCTTCACCTCAGGGCGAGGGTCACCGGGATGGATCCCTCGGGTCCCGGGGGATTCCGGGTCGAGACGGACCGAGGCGGACTCCATGCGCGCCGAGTCCTGCTGTGCGTGGGAGGGGGGGGTGCCCCGTCGGATCCGTCCTGGGTGGAATCGGCACGCTCGCAGGGCGCTCCGATCACCCACCTCTTCGGTCCCGATCTTCCCTGGGAGGACCTGCTCGAGCAGGCCCGACGCACCGGGCTGCCGGTGGCTGTGGTCGGGGGAGGGATCTCGGCCGGTCAATTCGCCCTGCGAGTCATCCACGACGGGGGCACCGCGGCGCTCCTGCTCCGCCATGAACTCCGGGTCGAGAGTCTGGACGCGGATCCAGGCTGGCTCGGTCCGAAAAACCTGAAGAGCTTCCACGCCGAGACCGATCCAGCGACTCGCCGACACCTCGTCCAGTCGGCCCGCCACCGGGGATCGATGCCTCCGGAGGTCGCCGGAGCCGTCCGAGCCTGTGCCGAGGCGGGCGGCCTGGACCTTCGTTGCAACACGAATCCCGTGGGCTGCCATCGCACCACGACATCATGCGGGGGGGACCGGTGGGAGCTGATCCTGCGGACGGAAGGGGACGAGGAGCGGACCGTCCCGGTCTCGTCGGTGGTCCTCGCCACGGGAATCGGGCATGCCACCGACACATATGCCGACTCCGGGTTCCCCGGCGGGCTATGGCTGCAGCGGCTCGCCAGGGAGCGGGAGTTTCCCACGGCCCCCTGCGGTTTTCCAGTCCCCGACTCGGCCCTGCAGTGGATCGAGGGGCTGCATGTGAGTGGGGCTCTCGCGGAGCTGGAGGTCGGGCCGGTCGCGAAAAACATCGTGGGAGCCCGCATGGCCGCTCGGCGCATCGACGCCGTGGCTCGGTCTCTGAGCTGAACCCGATGTGCTGATGCCGGCATACCAGTCTCGAAGGAGCTCCACGGGACGGAGCGTCCCGTCGCCATCGACGTATCGATCCCGCACGGCCCGGTATTGCCCGAGGATCTTGGCGGCGGAAGCCAGGATCTGCTCGTCTTCGGGTCGGGCGTCGTGGCCGCGCGGCACGGCATACACGAAGCGACCCTCATCCGCTGCATGCACGGGAACCTGGAAGAAGTCCCGCTCCACGAACTCTCCGGTCGTCTCCTGTGTGAGCCCGGCCTCGACGAAGAAGGACACGGCGTGCTCCGGGTATCCGAACAGGACCCCGTAGCCTCGATGCCGCGCCCGGGTGACCTCGAACTCCACGACGGTCACCACCACCGCGGGATCCGCACCGGGACGCAGCCCCCACTGCCCCCAGAATTCCGGCTGATCCCCGAGAATGTCGTCCAGCGCCTCCCGGTGGACCACCACGGTCTGGAGCGTACGCACTGAATCCTGGGTTGCACGAAAGGGCAGGATGATCGCCTGCAGGGGACCGCAGGTGAGACGCTCCACGACCCTCGTCAGCTGCGCGGCCCGCTGCACATCGGGGTGCTCCGGATCCGCCGCACCTCGCACCCCTGCGTCCACCTCGGGGTCACGGGCCAGGGCGAGTCGATCGTGCCGCAGCGTACTCATGGGCTTGAGTCCGCCGGCGAGGGTGAACAACGCCTCGTTGTCGAGCCCAAAGGTCAGGACGGAGTCCGCCAGCGCACGGTCCGGGCCCGAGAGGTCCTCCACGGGAAAGCACTCCCCGTCGACCACCGCCTGCGCCAGTGCGGGTGAATGGAGTGAGGCGGCGAGATCCGGACTGGCACCCGGAGTCGCCCCCGGGTGCCCGACCATCCCGCCACACCCGGTGAACCCCGTCATGCCGACGAGGCAGGTCACGATGGTGAGAGTCCTGCAGACGTGCGTCGTGTTCACTGCAACCCCGTTGATGAATGGACGCCGGCCCCGGGGGCGCAAACCGCTGAACCCGAGCACTCAGAACCCGAGCCGAACCCGGGCCGAACTCAAGCTGAACCGTAACGCGAGACTATTATCAATACAAGACTGCGCCTTCGTTTTCCTCCCCTTGCCCTTGCCCTGGAAGATCCGACACCCCCCTATTTGACAATGCGCACTCATTATCATAAGGTTCGGCCGGTCTCCGGTGGATTCCAGCTCGGGAGGCCGTCCTGATTCCCCAACCCAATCGAGTCCCATGAAACGATCACTTCTTGCCCTCCTTCCCCTCGTGGCCTTCGGCTGCGCCGACCTCACCTCGCCCTCTGCCGATGTCGATCACGACGCACTCATGAACCGCGGAGGCGGAGGCAGTCCCGCCGCGACCTACTCCCTCGTCGATCTCGGGACCCTGGGGGGCAATGCCTCGTTCGCGCTGGGACTGAACAATCGGGGCGACGTGGTCGGCACGGCACGGACGACCGGTGCCCCAAGGCCGCAACTCGCATTCGTAACCGGCAGCGAGGGGCTCTCGAGCCTCGGAACACTCGAGGGAAGCACCTTCAGCCGAGCCTTCCGCATCAACCAGAAGGGCGAGGCCGTCGGCGAGGCCTTTGCCGCCACCGGCGGGTCCCGCGCCGTGCTCTGGAGTGAGGGCACCCTGGTCGAACTCGCCCCCGGCCAGAGCGCCGTGGCGAACGACATCAACAACCGGGGGCAGATCGTCGGCACCAGCGGTGGTCAGGCGGTACTGTGGGAGCAGGGAGGGATGACGGGGCTCGGCGCGATCAGTTCGGACCCCAATGCGACCAGCCGGGGCAACGCCATCGCTGAAAATGGCCGCGTGGTCGGGCTCGCCCAGACCGACGTCCTCGGCAGCTTCGGAAGCCGGGTGTCCCACGCCTTCCTCTGGGACGGGCGGCGGATGATCGACCTCGGTGCCCTCGCAGACGAGACGAACTTCAGCAACGCCTTCGGGGTCAACTCACGCTCCGACGTGGTCGGCGAGTCGTCGGTCGGAGACGGCACCTCTCATGCGTTCCTCTGGCGCAATGGACACATCCAGAGCCTGCACCCCGAACAGTTGGGCATTCGTCACAGCCGGGCGAACGACATCAATGCATCGGGACAGGTTGTCGGCTGGGCGTCGACCTTCTACGGATTCCCCACCTTCGGAAACGCCGCGGCGGTTCTCTGGTCCGGCAACCAGGCCTTCGACCTGAACACCCTCGTCGACGCGGACGGCTGGGACCTGCGCGCGGCAAT
>REBS01000069.1 GCA_007692605.1 Gemmatimonadales bacterium | reverse complement strand
GTCGCCGCGCTTCGCCCCGTCCCCCGGAAAGTAGATCCCCTCCCACTTCGACCAGTAGGTGTCGCGGAACCGCTCGTCGTCGCCCCAGATCGTACGGATCATCGAGGGCCATGGACGCGTGATCGCAAGGTACCCGGAGCCGACCTCCTGACCGCCCTCGTTCAGCACCGTGGCCGAGATCCCGGGAAAGGCACGCGTCGCGCTCCCCGGCCGGGTCGATGTGACCCCGGGCAGGGGGGTGATCATGATGCCCCCGGTCTCGGTCTGCCACCAGGTGTCCACGATGGGGCACCGCTCCCCCCCGATCTTCTCGTGGTACCACATCCACGCCTCGGGATTGATCGGCTCGCCCACGGTCCCCAGGAGCCGGAGCTGCGACAGATCATGCTTCGCGGGCCAATCGTCCCCCCACTTCATGAAGGCGCGAATCGCGGTCGGCGCGGTGTAGAACACCGTCACCCCGTACTTCTCGCAGAGCTGCCAGAAGCGCCCCCGGTCGGGAGCGTCGGGCGCCCCCTCGTACATAAGGATCGTCGCCCCGTTCGCCAGGGGACCGTAGACGATGTAGGAGTGCCCGGTGATCCATCCCACATCGGCCGTGCACCAGTAGACGTCGTCGTCCTTCAGGTCGAAGACGAGCTTCGTGGTCGTGTACGCCTGGGTCAGGTATCCGCCGGTCGAGTGCACCACGCCCTTGGGCTTCCCCGTCGTGCCCGAGGTGTAGAGGATGAAGAGGATGTCCTCGGCCTCCATCGACTCCGCCGGGCAGTCCGCCGACGCCGCGCTCACCAGGTCGTGGTACCAGAGGTCCCGCTTCGGCTTCATCGTGGTCCCCGTGGTCCGCGTCACATTCCATCCCCGCGCGACCACGACCACATGTTCGATGGAGGGGGTGTGCTCGAGCGCCTCGTCGGCATTCTTCTTGAGCGGAATCACGTTCCCGCGACGGTATCCACCATCCGCAGTGATCAGGACCTTCGCCTCGGCGTCGTTGATCCGGTCGGCGAGCGAGGCGGGCGAGAAGCCCCCGAAGACCACCGAATGGATCGCACCGATCCGGGCGCACGCCAGCATGCTGATCGCCGCCTCGGGTACCATCGGCAGATAGATCGCCACGCGGTCACCCCGCTCGACCCCGAGCCCCTTGAGCGCGTTGGCGAACTGCGAGACCTCGCGATGCAGATCCCAGTACGTGTAGGTCTTCGTGTCGCCCGGCTCGCCCTCCCAGATGAGTGCGGCCTGATTCCGCTTCGGGCCGTCCAGATGCCGATCCAGGCAGTTGTGCGCCACATTGAGTCGTCCCCCGTCGAACCATCGCGCCCTGGGCGGCTCCCACGACAGGACCGTCTCCCAGGGCTCGAACCAGTCGAGTTCGCCGGCCCAGCCAGCCCAGAACGCTTCGGGATCATCGTCGGCCTCCCCGTAGATCCTGTCGTCGGACACGTGCGCCGAGTCCGAAAAATCCGCGGGGGGAGGAAAGCTCCGGTCTTCCCGGAGCAGATCGTCGAAGGAGTTGTCCGGCGGGGTCATGGCGACTCCTCTGCAGGGGGGTACGAATCATCGACGGGGAGGCCTTGACCGGGCGTCCCCATGTGCCTCGAGTGCAGCCTCGCCAGAGTACCGGGCTTCCGGGTCGCGGGCAAGCCGGATCCGATGAGCGGCGCTCTCAGTCCATCACGGGGGGAAGTAGCTCCGCGATCTCGGGGCGCTCCAGGAGCTGCTCGAAGGCGGCCACCGCGGCGGAGGCGAGCGCCGAAACCGCCGACGTTCCCGTCTCGATCGCGACCGAAGGAACCGAAAGCTTGACCCGCAACTGCACCTCGGCGCGCTCCGGCGGATGCTCGGAGTCGGGCAGGCCCACCCGGAGCGAGAGGGGCGTACGATACCCGTCGGGGAGGGTGTCGCCGACCGCCGCGGCGATGCGCCGAAGGATGGGAGGGAGCTCCCCCAGCTCCCCCAGCGAGGGGCCCTGGACCACCAGTGAGAGGTTGGCCCGCAACCCCTTCGATGTCTCGTCGACGAAGGCCTCCACCGACAGGGTCTCGGGCAGGTCCCGGCGGTGGAAGAAGAGGTAGGCGCTTCGGGTGGACTCCCCTTCCCAGCGTCCGTCGAACTCCTGGCTCGTCGTCTTTTGGAGTCCGGAGAGCACCCAGCCCGAAGAGGAGATCCCGTCGCGGATCGACTCCACCAGGGGCTCCAGCGTGAGAACCGGACCTTGATCTTTGAGCATCATCGAAGCTTCGCTGTCCTTCCGGTCATAGGCCCTCTACCGTCTCCCTTCATTGACACAGGATTTCGATTCCTCTTAACTTTCAGTCGTTCCAGCCACCTTCTCCCCCCGTCGGTTCCGGGAGTTCCATGGCACAGCAGACCGAGACCAACGACGATGTCCTCCGGAAGGCCCTCGAGGCCAACGGGCAACGGTTCACCGAACAGCGTGCAGCCGTGTACTCGTACCTTGCCTCCACGACCAGCCATCCCACCGCCGACGAAGTGTACCTCCGGGTGCGCGGAGAAGTCCCCGTGATCTCCCTGGCCACCGTGTACAAGAGTCTCGAGACGCTCGTCGGGTGTGGGCTGGCCGTGAAGCTGACCTACGGGGACGGTTCGGCGCGCTACGACGGCCGCACCGATCCGCATCACCATGCTCGCTGCCTCTCCTGCTCCCGGATCGTGGACCTGCCCGGACACGTGCCGACCGAGGAACTCGAGGAGCTGCACGACGACACCGGCTCCTTCCAGGTGACGGGATACCGGCTGGAGTTCACGGGGTACTGCTCCGAGTGCGCGACCGAGGACGTCGCGACGCAATGACCCCGCTGCCTCCCCCGTCCGGGTTCCGGGGGACGTGGCACACCGGAGACCGGGCTCGCTCGAGTGCGTCTCGCGTCTCTGGTCCCTTTCAGGCGGCCCCCCGCGTGTACGCGGTCCCGGCGGACCGGGACGATCTGCGGCGGATCGTCCGCACGGCCCGCTCCGAAGGGATCCCCATCGTCCCCCGAGGCGCGGGGACCGGGATGCCCGGCGGAAACCTGGGTCCGGGGATCGTCCTTTCTCTCGCCGAGTCTTTTCAGCAGATCTCCCCGGTCGACCCGGAGGCTCGGACCATACGCGCCGGCGCCGGGGTCTCCGGTGCCCGTGTCGACGAAGTGGCGCGCGCGCATGGTCTCACCCTTCCCCCCCTCCCCTCATCGGCCCGCTGGTGCTCGGTCGGGGGCATGGTCGCCAACAATGCCGCGGGAGCGAGGAGCTTCGGGCACGGGGCGATGCACCGCTGGGTGCGGGGGGTCGAGGGCGTCGATGCGTTCGCAGAACCCTTCGCCCTCGGGAGAGGCCGACCGAAACCGAGCACCTTCGAGGCCCTCGACAGGCGCCTCCGCCCCGCGCCTCCCGAGACCACCTGGCCCCAGGTGCGCAAGAACAGCTCCGGGTACGCGTTGGACCGCTATCGGGCCTCGGGAGATCCCGCCCAGCTCCTCATCGGAAGCGAGGGCACGCTGGGGATCATGACCGAGGCCGAGCTCCGACTGCACCCGACCCCGGAAGTGCACGGGCTTCGGATCATCGCGGTTCATGGTGCCCGCGAGGCCTCGGAGCTGGCCGTGGCGGCGGCCGACACGGGAGCGGTCGCCTGCGAGTTTCTCGGACATCGGTTCCTCGAAATGGCCCGTCTCGCCGACGACGCAGCGCTCGCACCCCTCGTTCGCGACGCCTGGGCCCTCTTCCTCCTCGAATTCGAGGGCACGGCGGACCAGGTGGCCGAAGGACTCGAGGCGACGGACCCCCGGAAGCTCCCGCTGGACACCGGGGGACCCGCCGATCGGCGAACTCGATCCATCCAGACGATCGAGCCGGACGAGATCGAGCGCCTCCGGGGTCTGCGTCGACGCGCCAGCCCGCTGATCGCACGTGAGGCGGAACGAGGGCGAATCTCGACCCAGTTCATCGAGGATTGCGTGGTTCCCCCTGCCCGCCTCGGGGACTATCTCGTCGGTCTCGACGAGATCCTGGAGTCCGCGGGGTTCGACGCCGTTATATTCGGACATGCCGGAGACGGGAACGTTCATGTGAATCCGCTGATCGACGTGGAGTCGACCGATTGGAGGCTGCGGGTCCGCACCGTCCTCGATGAGACCACGACGCTGGTGGCCGGGCTGGGGGGAACGATGGCCGGAGAACATGGCGACGGGAGGCTGCGCGCGCCCCTTCTCGAAAGAATCTGGGGGACGGAGTGGTTCCAGCGCTTTCGGGCGGTGAAGGATCACTTCGACCCCGAGGGGGTTCTCAATCCGGGTGTGATCATTCCCCTGCCCGGTCAGGATCCGCTCGACGGCCTGAGTCCACGCAAACGGAGCTGGCCCACCTGATGAACGCCCTGCGCCCCTCCCCGGGATCGAAGTGATGCGCCGCGGCTCCCTTCTCGTGGCGGTCGCCGTCCTGGCCATCGGTCTGGTCGTTCCCGACCTGCGACCGGCCGAATGGCAGCGCGCGAACGCCTCCTCTTCGCAGGGCCTCGCGGTTCTGTCCGATCGACCGGTGGAGGCGCATCGAACGCACCCGACGGACCCTCCGGTCGAGGCGGACCGGCCCACCGCCGATCCCCTCCTCGCCGGGGACGGTCCGGACACGTCCCTTCCCACCCTCTCCTCCGGCGAAGAGTCGATTCGCGACCGTGCGGCGACCGCCGCGGTCGCGGCGCTTCACGAGAGCGTGTCGGCAATGATCCGATCCGGGAGCCCGGCATCGAGCGCCTGGGGAGTCCATGCGGTCTCGCTTGCCACGGGCGAGTCACTTCTGGAAATGAACGCCGAACTCCCCCTGGCGCCCGCGTCCAACCAGAAGCTCTTCACGAGCGCGGCCGCCCTCGAGCGACTCGGTCCGGACTTTCGCTTCCCGACCTTCCTGGTGGTCCGAGGCACGGTCGACCAGGGTGTTCTCCACGGGGACCTGGTCCTCTTCGGTACCGGCGATCCCACCCTCGGCGCCCGAGACCCCAACCGGCCGACGGGTGCGTTCCGAAGCTTCCTCGACGCCCTGGAGCGGGAGGGGATCCATGAGATCCGTGGAGATGTCGTGGGCGATGGCAGCTTCTTCGGTGGGGACCCGCGTCGCCCCTCCTGGAACCCCAATGACCTGAACGACTGGTTCGCCGCGCCGGTCTCCGCCCTGTCGTTCAACGAGAATGTCGTGACGATGCGCCTGCTCCCCGGTCTCTCCGCCGGGGCGGCACCGCGGGTTCTGACGATCCCCGAGGGTGCGGGCATCCCGGTATCGAATCTCGCGCGGACCGTTTCGACCCGCCCCTCCCCCACCCTCCTCATGGTCCGTGACGATCCGGACGACCCGGTCGAGATCCGGGGGCAGATCCACGTGAACGGGGGCGATGTCTGGAGGAGCCTGACGGTCTCGGATCCCCCCGCGTACGCGGCGTCGCTCCTGCGGGAGACGCTGGTCCGAAACGGGGTGGCCGTCACCGGAGAAGCCAGAAGCCTGGCGAGGGAGGACTCGGATGCGATCGTGAACCGCCCGCTGATCGGTGTGGGGCTCCCCGTCGCCCGCACGATCGCCGTGCACCACTCCCCCCCTCTCCCCGAACTCCTCGAGGTGGTGAACCGCCGGAGCCACAACCTCTTCGCGGAGCTCCTGCTCTTCACCCTGGGGCGGACCCTCGACGGTGACGGCACCTTCGAGGGAGGCGCTCGGGCGCTGACCGCCTATCTCACCGACGAGGTGAAGATCCCCGCGACCGACATCGAGATCATCGACGGGTCCGGGCTCTCGCGACTCAACCGGGCGACCCCCTCCTCCTTCGTCCGCGCTCTCGCTCACATCGAGAATTCACGGGTCCGCGAACCATTCTTCGCCAGCCTCCCGGAGGCGGGGAATGCCCGGCAGTTGAACCGGATGCACCGCAGCGCCGCAGCCGGAAACCTGCGTGCGAAGACGGGAACGATCCATCGGACCACCGCACTTTCGGGCGTGGTTCGCAGTGCGTCCGGGGAGCCGGTCCTCTTCAGCATCATCGCCAACGATGTCCCGTCGCCCTGGGCGGCGAAGCGGATCGAGGACCGGATCGGAATCGCCCTGGCCGACTTCCTCCGCCCCGACCCGACCCCTGAACTCCGACCGATCCGCTCGATCCCCGGCGCTCTACCCTCCCGGTCAGCCGACGACGGCCAGTAGTTCGTCGATCTCTGCGGACGTGTTGTAGAGATGGGGCGCCAGGCGGAGCCGTCCTCCACGGATCGCCGCCGCGATCCCCGCACGCTCGAGGGCAGCCGCCGGCTCCCCGACCTCATCGAAGGCCAGGGAGAGGATTCCGGCCCTCCGACCCGCATCCCTCGGGGTCACCACCTCGACCCCGGGTCGATCCGCGGCCCACTCCAGGATCCGGTCGTGCAGTCCGTGCACGTGGTCGCGAATGCGGTCGATTCCGACTTCCAACAGCAACTCGATCGATGCCGCCATCGCCTCCATGTCGTGCACGGGCAGGGTACCCGGCTCGAATCGGCGGGCGTCGGGAAGGAGCGGGGACTCGTAATCGAGGAGTTCTTCGAAGTCGAGCGCCGACTCGAAGCCGAACCAGCTCACGAAGGGGGGATGGATCCGGTCCAGGTGCCGTGGGTGCAGGTAGAGGAAGCCGGTGCCCCATGGCGACAGGAGCCACTTCTGGGCTCCGGACGTGAGCAGATCGACTCCCATCGCTCCCGGACCCTCGAGTGGACTCACGCCCAGCCCCTGAATGGCATCCACGGCCAGGAAGACCTCCCGCTCCCTGCATCTGGCGCCCCACGCCGCCAGATCGGCGAGCACACCGGTTCCGAACTGCACCATCGAGATCGCCACCGCGCGGATCGACGAATCGCGGGCCAAGCGCTCCTCCATCGCCTCGAAGCGGGGGAGCCCCTGCGCGTCCGCCGGAATGACCTCGACCTCGAAGCCCCTCTGGGAGAGCCGCTTCCATGGAAGAACGTTGGCGGGGAACTCCCCGTCCGACAGCAGGATCCGTCCGGGTGCTCCGGCCCCGACGATCTCGGCGGCGAGATTCACGCCATAGGAGGTATTCGGGGCCAGGGCGATCGACTCTACCGGCTCACCGATCAGATGGCCCGCGGCCGCACGAGCCCGCATGAGCGATCCGTTGAACCGCTCCGGATCCACTCCGGCGCCCGACGCCCTCTCACGCGACCATCGGTCGATCACGGCCCGGGTTCTCGAGGGGAGCAGGCCGAAGGAGGCGGCGTTCAGGTAGATCCCATCCGCGGCCTCGGGGAACTCCTCGGCGCGGAGCCGGGCCCCACCCGGAAGGAAGGCCGCGGATGTGTCGAGTGCCGTATTCAATCGGAGGGGGGCACCGGAGCGGAGGCCCGTCCTCGTGCGGATCGAAGGCGTCGCCGAAGCTCCACATCGGACATCGTCTCTAGGGTCCTGCGCGCCGTTTTCTCGGAATTCCAACGTACGTCCTCGAGGCTCACCATCGGTGCCTCCTCCCCTGTGGGGTGGAACACGGCAAAATACCGCCCCTTGTAGTCGAGTCCGTCTCTCCGACCGACCGAAGCCGTCCAGGACCGTCCCTGCTCGTCATTGAATGTACGCACGTACCGTCGCTCCTGAGATTAAATCGTGGTCATGAACCATCTTCATAGGGCTTCGAGCGCCGGAAAAGGTCGAGCAGTTCGTCGGCGTCCACCTCGTGGAGCCTGCGGGCGGCGTCCTCCGAGGCTTCGGCCGCCAGCAGCGTCTGTCGAGCCTCGCCACCGTCCCGGGGGACGAAGAGGGCATGAAACGCCCCCCACGAGGCTCGGCCCAGTGCGACATCCCACGCACGGCCATCACTGTCCTCGAACTCTCGAACCACCCGGACGCTCCCTCGCGAAGACCCTTCGAAGTCCAACCTGATCGGACCCCCTTGTCGGAAGCCCCCGATGTCTGCAACAAGATAGGTCCGATCGCCCCTTCGGAGGAATCCCCGGTCCCGGCAGAACCCATCGGCATGGACAACCGGTTCGCGCTCCCTATCTTCCGGCACCCCGGGACCCGCCTCCTCCCGCATGCCCCCCGATCCCCGACCTCCGTGTCCGATCGCACGCCCTCAGACGCGAGTGTCTCACCGCATTCCCGCCCGACCCCGGTCCCGGGGCGTGGAGTCGCGCAACCTCCGCAGTCCGACCCCTGGACGGATGCGGGCCTTCTGGTTCTCACCCTGATCTGGGGGGTGAACTTCTCGGTCGTGAAGTGGGCACTCGACACCCTCGACCCCATGGCCTTCAACGCACTGCGATTCCCTCTCGCCGCCCTCACGGTCTACGTGGTCCTGAGGATCGGTGGAACGATCCCGAGCCCGCGCCGTCGGGACCTCCCCTGGATCCTTCTTCTCGGACTGGTGGGGAACGCGGTCTACCAGCTCCTCTTCATCTACGCACTCGACCTGACCCGGGCAGGGAACGTCGCCCTCTTCCTCGCCACCACGCCCGCGTGGGCCACCATCCTCTCGGGGATCGCGCGCGAGGGCACGCTGGACCGCCTCGCCATCGCCGGCGTCGGGTTCACCCTGGCGGGGATGACCCTGGTCGTGATCGGGGGGGACGCCGAGCTCTCCCTTGGCGCCGACACCATCCGAGGCGATCTCCTGGCCGCGGGAGCGGCCTTCACCTGGGCGCTCTACACGGTGGGATCGCGCCGCTACGTGCTCGAATACGGAAGCGTTGCGGTGACCGCGTGGACCCTCTGGACGGGCAGTGTGGTGCTCGTGATCCTCGGGATCCCCGCGCTCCTCGTCACCCCTCTTCTCTCGATCCCGATGAGCGTATGGGGCGCCGTGGCCTTCGCGGGGGTGATGGCGCTGGGCGTGGCCTATCTCCTCTGGTATCGGGGGGTCCGGCGCCTGGGAAGCGCACGGACCGCGACCTATTCGAATCTGATTCCCGTCGTGGCACTTCTGACCGCGTGGGTGACCCTCGGAGAGCGTCCCACCCTGCTTCAGGGAATCGGGGCCGCCGTCATCCTCTCGGGAGTGCTGATCGCCCGGCCCCCCGGGGGTCAGCGGCGTCGGGTCCCTGTGTAAGGAGGATTTCGGGGAACTCGAAGTATAGGATTCCCTCCTCACTCACATCCGATCGCACGCGAAAGCCGTCGTCGAGGGAAAGGAGGAGCCGTTCGGAGGCAGGGAGCGTGAGGTCCAGCTCGGCGGCGACCTCGGTCGCGGTCAGTCGCCCACCTCGGTTCCGCGCGAGCAGGAGCACGCGCCGCTGCATACGCTGCATGAGGGCCTCCCGGCGCCGGTGCTGCGCCTTCCAGCCCCACCCGAAGGTCGCCGCCCCGGTCAAACCCATCAGCCCACCGATGAGGGCCGGCACCGCGTCTGCCTCGATCACGGCAACGCCCAGGAAGAAGAGCGCGAACAGGCCCACGAGGACCCCGCTGAACCGACGGATCATCCCGCTTCTGGGCAATCCCTTCTCGGAAACGGGGTCGGAAACGGGACCGGCCGATGATGCTTCCCTGCGGTTCGGACTCGGGGCGGCGTCTCGGGATCGCTCACGGTCCCCCGGCTCCCCCGGGGCGGGCGGGCCTCCGCCGAGCGGACGGGAGCGCTCCCAGGACAGCCCACACGACGGGCACACCTGATCATTGCGCTTGATCAGCCAGTAGACCAGCCCCCCGACCAGATAGGTGAACAACGAGGCCACGGTGAGGAGTGCGAGGTTTCCGGCCCTGCGGAAGTAGGGAATCCCCTCGCCACGAAAGCCGCACGCCGGACAACTCCGAAGCTGCGAGGGCGGATGCGGACGCGGGGCATCGACCGTTGCCCGGGTCGAGACCGTCTGGGGCAGGCCGGCGCGGGCCGTCCCGCATCGGGAGCAGACCCGTTCGGCGTCGTCGAGTGAAGTGCCGCAGGACCAGCAGTACATGAGTCTCGAGGGTCCGGGGTTCGGGAATTGTCAGAAACGCACGGGCGAGCACAGTCGGGATCCCATGGGGTCCCCTCTCTGACTCTACGCATTCGCGCCAACGAAGATTCAGCGCCGGCGGGTCGCGCTCATCGGATCACCCGCAGCTCGAGAAGGTCCAGGACCGGGTTTCCGGTCAACGCCGCCGCTCCGGTGCGCACCCGTCCGACGATCGAGAGCCGGTCCAGAGGGGTCATGCGGCGGGCCGCCTCGACCTCCGAAGAGGCGATCGCGAGGTAGACGAAGGAGCGATCCGGCCCGGTTGACCGTGTGAGAAGGAAAGGCTCCCCTTCCTGGAAGTCGGCCCGGACAGCCTCCGCCCGCTCCAGCGAGATGAACTGCAGCTCCATCTCGACGACTCGACCCCGGTACCGCGCCGGATCTCCGCTCAGGTCGGCGGCCGAAACCCCCCGCAGGACTGCCTCGGAGTCGTCGGCAGCATCCTCCGCACCATCGGGGGCCCAGACCCACCCCTCCACCCGCACCCGGGCCCAATTTCCCTCCCGACTGATCACCTGCATCGAGGATCCCGGACGCGCTGTCGCAAGGGTGTCTCCATCGGGACTTGTGAGGATCGAACTCCCCCCGGGCTCCGACTGCATCCAGGCGCTCCCGGCGCCCTCTGCGCCGGCGGCCGGAGGCGCTGCGGCCGCCGGGGACGGCTCGGGCTCCCCCGGGGCCGTGGGTTCAGCCGCCGGTGACGGAGTGTCCGACTCGTCGCTGAGCGAGGGACTCCAGATCCATGCGGTTCGCTCCACTTCGACCCATCCGGGAATCCGACCACGCTCGAGCAGGAGCGTGCCCGACCCGAGACGCCCGATGATCGGTCCCGAGGGCTCCGCCCGGAGATTCTCACCCTCGGACGCCGACACGATCAGGTCGAACTGCCCCTCTGTTCTCATCTGGAGCGAGGGGATCCAGACGAAGCCGTCGAACGTGATCTCCGACCACTGCCCCTCGATGCTGACCACGGTGACCGGCGTCCCGGCGTGAAGCTGGCCGATGATCAGACCGTTCGGCTCGGCGCGTACGTTCTCTTCGGTGGCGACCGAAGCGGTGGTCTGCGCCGCACCGGCGGCTGGCAGGAAGATCAGACACAGGAGGCCCAGGGCGGGCAGAATCGTGAGCCGACGCGTCCGCGCGGGCAGGGCTTCGTTCGGGTCCGATCGCATCGCAACCCCGGAGTCGTGGGGAAACAGAGGGGACGGGGCGGGTTATCACGTCTCGGCGCACAGAGCGCCCGGGCATCCGCCGAAGCCCGAGCTTCGGGCATCGCCGTCCATGTGAAAATCTCTTCATCTGCGAGGTCCGAGTCAAACCGGGTTTGTGCCCCTCCTTGATCCGGCCCCCCCGCAACGGGTAGCTTCGAGCCTCGATGTCATTCGCCTCAACCCCGGTCCATACCCCGCCCATGAGCCACCGACTTCCCTTCGTCGCCGGCGCCAGCCTCCTCCTGCTCCTCCTGATCGCACCGCGAAGCGAGGCTCAGACGATACCGTCGCCGTACGAGTTCATCGACGGGAGTCAGGAATATGGCCTGACCGTCGGGATGGCGTCCACCCAGCGGGGCCAGCTCGATCTGGGTCCGGGGGGCGGGACCGTGTTCGGCGCCCGCTTCGGTCTGCAGATCTCGGGACCCCTGGGGCTCGAGGCGAACACCTTCCTTCTCCCGACCGACCGGTTCGTCCGGGTGCCCGGAGAGGAATCTGGCATCGAGGACCTGGGGGTCGCCGACGCACTCATCGCCGGGATCGACGCCAGGATCCGCTTTTCCCTCACCGGAAACCGGACATGGCACTCGCTGGCCCCCTATCTGACCGCCGGAGGAGGCGTCGCCTTCGATTTCGCGGGGCGCTCCGAGCTCGAGGCCGAGATCCCCGAGTCGGTGCGATTCTCGTTCGGGCCCTCCTTCCTGGGCATACTCGGGACCGGCGTTCGCTGGCTTCCGACCGACCGGCTCACGGTTCGGGGTGAAATCGCCGTGAACTACTGGAAGAACGGAACCCCGGAGGCCTTCCTGCAGCGGGGCGACGAGGCGATCGGGCAGCCGGTCCCGGAGCAGGAGTGGACCCCGGTCCAGATACTGACGATCGGGTTGTCCTACCGGCGCTGACCCCTGGCACCCATGTCGCATGGCCCGCCGCCCCCGACCGGTACGCCCCGCGGGACCCAGATGCACCCGCGCCGCCGCGTTCGGTCCCTGGGTCGGCTGGGACTCCTCCTCGCGCTCCTCGTGTCGGGATGTGCCATCCCGCACTGGCCGGTCGACGGCACCCTGACCTCCCCCTTCGGGATGCGGTTCCGCGGAGTCCTGCCCTCGGTGCACCACGGCGTCGACCTGCGCGTCCCGACCGGAACCCCCGTTCGTACCATCCTTTCGGGGAACGTCCGGTACGCGGGCGTCATGCGCGGCTACGGGAACGTGATCTGGGTCGACCATCCCCGTGGCGTGATGACGGTCTACGCCCACCTCGACCAGATCCAGGTCCGTACGGGGGCTCGCGTGGAGCGCGGACAGGTGATCGGACTCAGTGGCGCCACGGGCGATGTCACCGGCCCCCACCTCCACTTCGAGGTCTGGAAGGGAGGCCGCCCGGTGGACCCGGTGGCCTTCCTCGGGACCCGTCCCTGACGCTCCCGATCAACCTCCGGCGCGGAGCGCCCGGATCTCCTCGGTGAGCCGGGGCAGCACGTCGAAGAGGTCCCCGACGATCCCGTAGTCGGCAACCTTGAAGATCGGCGCGTCGGCGTCCCGATTCACGGCCACGATCGTTCCGGCCGTCCGCATCCCGGCAAGGTGCTGGATCGCACCCGAGATCCCGATGGCAAAATAGAGTTTCGGGGCCACCGTCTTTCCGGTCTGACCGACCTGCTCGCCGTGCGGCCGCCAGCCGGCGTCGACCACCGCCCGCGACGCACCCAGCCCGGCCCCGTCTCCCAGGGCGGCCCTCAGCTCCTCGAGGAGCGTCCAGTTCTCGGGATCCTTCATCCCCCGCCCGCCCGACACGACCACCCCCGCCTCGGCGACATCCGGAATGTCTCCCCCGGTGGCCTCGAACGACACGACACGGGTGGGCCAGCTCGACGGGTCCTCGGTCATCTCGACCGCCTCGACCCGTCCCGCCCCAGCCTGATTCACCGGCTGGAAGACGTTGGGTCGAATCGATACCAGGGCCGGCGTGGCCCCGATCGTCACCCGGGTGAAGGCCTTTCCGGCATAGACCGGCCGAATCGCGTTGACCTCCCCTCCCTCGATCGAGAGACCGGTGACATCTCCGGCCAGAGGAAGATCCATCCGGGCGGCCACACGCGGAGCCAGGTCCTTGCCGAGCGCCGAGGCCGCGAAGAGGACCGCCGTGTACTCGTCCTCGCCCGCGATGCGAGCGACGATCTCGGGATACCCATCGGGGTGATAGTCCGCCAGCGCCTCGTGCTCGACGACCTTCACCACCTCGGCCCCGGCCTCTCCGAGCCCTTCCGCAACCCCCTGGATTCCCGGGCCACCCACGAGCAGGGCATGCACCTCACCCCCCGACGCGCCGGCCAGCCCCAGGGCGGCGGCGATGACCTCCTTCGCGGTACCCCGAAGCGCTCCGTCCCTCTGTTCCACGACTGCGAGTACGTTCGACATCTATCTGGCTCCTTCCAATCGATTCATGTGGACATCCCCCGGCCCACCGGGGCGATGCCGGTTCAAAGTGCGTTCGCTTCCTCGCGGAGCAGGCGGACGAGCTCCGGCACGGCGTCCGCGCCCTCGCCCACGATCTTCCCGCCGGTCCGCTCCGGAGGGAGCTCCATCGACTCGACCCGGAGACGGGAGTCCGCCGTCTGGGCGGGCTTCGTCTCGAGGGGCTTCCGCTTGGCCGCCATAATCCCCTTCAGTGAGGCATAGCGGGGCTCGAATGCTCCCTTGGTGATCGTGACCACGGCCGGCAGGGGAAGCTCCACCACCTCGGTGCCTCCCTCGACCTCGCGACGACAGACGACCCGGTCGCCATTCAGCTCGAAGGTCGAAACCGCCGTGGCGCAGGGCCGTCCCAGCAGCGTGGCCAGCATCGGCCCGACCTGCTGCTGATCATCGTCGGCCGCCTTCACTCCCAGAAGCACGAGCGGCGCGTCGGCCGTCTCGATCTCGGCCGCCAGCGCGCGCGCCGTCGCCAGTCCGTCCGGGGTGACCTCACCCTCAAGCAGGACGGCGCGGTCGGCGCCCATCGCCAGAGCGCTGCGCAGGGCATCCTGCGCCTGGGACTCTCCCAGGGTGATCGCGGTGACCTCGCCCTCACCCGAGGCTTCCTTCAGACGCAGCGCCGCCTCGATCGCGAATTCGTCGTAGGGGCTGACCACGAACTTCACCCCGTCGGGATCGATGGACTGGCCATCCGCTCCGACCCGGATCCGGGTCTCGGTATCTGGAACTCGCTTCACACAGACAAAGATGTTCACCGAAGAACTCCAACATTCAAGGGTTGTCTTGATTTCGAATGGCGGGGGACCCCACCGAACGGTCCGGCCGGGTCGCCTCCGTTGCGAACGGGTGGCGCGTGCGGGGCCCGCCCCGCGCTCCGCGGTGCACGGCTACCCCCGTCGACCGCCCGCGATCCTGCCCGGTCGCGTACCGTCATCCCACCCCCAGGCCCACGAGCGCGAATCCGATCACCGCAACGAGCGCGGCGATCGAGGCATAGGGAAGCTGGGTGCGCACATGATCGATGTGATCGGTGGCCGAGGCCATCGACGAGATGATCGTGGTGTCGGAGATGGGCGAGGAGTGATCCCCGAAGATCCCCCCCGAGAGCACGGCCGCAACGAAGGGCGAAAGGGGCCAGCCCATCGTCATGGCCGCGGGCACCGCGATCGGAAGCATGATCGCGAAGGTCCCCCAGCTCGTCCCGGTCGAGAATGCGATTCCCGCCGAGACGAGGAAGATCAGAGGGAGAAACACCACCGGGGGCAGGAGCCCTTCGGTCACCTGGGCCACGTACGCTCCCGTCCCGAGGGCGCCGGCCACGTCACCCAGTGCCAGTGCGAGAAGGAGGATGAGGGCCAGGGGGACCAGCCCCCCCGCTCCCTTCAGTCCCACCCGAGTGAGCTCGTCGATCGTGCTCCCTCTCTGCGAGAGCATCAGGACCCAGATCGAAGCCAGGGCGGCCATCACGGCCCAGAGCACCGAGGTCGCGCCGGATCCCGCCCGCAGATCTCCGTCACCCGTAATCCAGAGCCCCACCGGCATCATGAGCACCATCACGACGATCGGAATGATCATGTTGCGGGCCCGGGGCGGGATCCGGTCGTCGGGCTCCGGCGAGAGGATCGCCTCGTCGATCATCGGCTGGGCGTCGGGCCAGAGCACCTCGCCCTCCTGCGTCCGCTTCTCGGCCCGCTTCATCGGCCCCAGGTCGATGTTCCAGATGATCACGACCAGCGCCAGGAAGAGCGCCGCGAGCGCGTAGAAGTTCAGGGGGATCGAGCCCACGAAGACACCCAGTGGGTCCTCGACCCCGAGAGAATCGAGGATCCCGAGGTTGTAGGCCCCCCACGCGTTCAGCGGAATCAGGATGCAGACCGCCGCCGACGTGGTGTCGATGATGTACGCCAGCTTCTCGCGTGAAATCCGGTACCGGTCGAAGAGGGGTCTCGAAACCGAGCCGGCCACGAGGACCGTGATGTTCGACTCGATGAAGATCACCACCCCCGTCACCCAGGCCAGGAGCTGCGCCCGACGGGGCGTGTTCACCCACTCGCGGGTCTCGAGAAAGTGCACGAACCCCCGCACCCCGCCCGAGGTCTCGATCGTCGCGATCAGCGCCCCGATCACGAGGGTGAAGAGGATCACGTTCGCGTTGCCCGCGCTCGCGAGCACCGCGACGCTCTGTTCGATCGCCACCCCCAGCCCGGACAGGGGGTTCCACCCCTCGACGATCATCCAGCCCATCCACACGCCCGCGGCGAGGGAGAGATAGACCTGCCGGGTCCAGATCGCCAGCACGATGGCGATGACCGGAGGGAGAATCGAGACCCAGGTCGGATCGCTCACGCAGACTCCGTCGAGGTCGATCGGCGAATCGATGAGCCCGGCCGGTGAATCCAGTGGAGCTCGGCGGGAAGGGTCCGGGGGTCCGAGGGAGGGGCCTTTCCGCCGGAGAGATCCGGGTGGCCCTCGAGGAAGAACCGGAGTGGCCACCGACGGGCCTTGCGAATCCCCACGCGACCCGACACGCCGATCCGTCGCTCATCGGGCGCATCGCCCTCCTCGATCCAGAGGGGAGGGCCCTCGAGTCGGTGGCCATCGTGCGTACCGTCGAGCCCCAGCGCCTGGCAGAGGCGCGCCGGGCCGGATGTGAGATCGCGGGAGCGCCCGCGTCGGGCCTCCATCACCTCCCGGCCTTCGAGCGGCTCGAGGGCACGTACGAGCACCGCCCCCGGCTCACCGGGAGCGCCGGCCGCCACATTGAAGCACCAGTGCATTCCGTAGGTGAAATAGAGATAGGCCGTTCCTCCCCCTTCGAACATCGACGCGTTGCGATCTGTCCGGCCTTTGCGGGTCGCGGCGTGCGACGCCGGATCCTCCGGACCCAGATACGCTTCGGTTTCGATCACCCTGCCCGACGTCCGCACGCCTCCGACCTCGGAGACGAGACGCCACCCGAGCATCCGACGTGCGAGGGTCGGCGCAGGGACGGCGAATCGCTCCATCCGGATCGCGGGAGCCAGGGTCAGGAGCGGCTGCGAGTCCGGCGCCCGCTCCGGCGGCGTCCGCCCGAGCTGCTCTTTGCGGTCTCCTGGTCCCCTCCGCCGCCCGACCCGCCGGACTCCCGGCTGATTCTGGAGCTTCTGCGCTCGTAATCGGCGGCCCACTCCTCGAGCACCTTCTCTGCCCGAGCCGGGGTGAGGATCTTCTTCACCCGTTCCGGATCGGACTGCAGGGTCGGAAAGAGTGCATCTCCCAACTCGTCGATCAGGGTTTCGGCCGTCTTCTTGCCGACCCCCTTGTAGGAGTTCGCGAGGTACTTGATCACACTGTCGCGGTCCGTCGGAAGGCGAAGCGCCTGCACGTCGATCGCCTCCGACGACGACGGCGATGGCGATGGCGATGGCTCCGCAGAACGTGAGGACGCGCCGCGGGAGTCCGTGGCGGGCTCGTGCTCTTCTTCCTCCGAGGTCACCGGCCCCGAGGTGATCATCCCCGTATGAATCGTCTCCGAAGACGAGGCCCCGGAGATGTCGCCCGAGGACGCCGGCTTCGAGGTCGACTGTGATCCGACCGCCTGACCCTCGAGGAGCGGCGGGGGCTCGTCCTTCCCACCCCGTCTCCGGCTCTGGGTCCGCGGACGCAGGCGCCCGGCGGGCGCAGCCGGGTCGGACTGGGCGTCTCTTTTCTCCCGAGGTGCCGGAGCGCTCGACGGCGCGCTCGCACGCGGTGCGGGGGGTTCGGGGGGAGCGGAGTCTGCGGCAGGGGCGCGGTCGGCACCCTCTTCGGAGTCCGGAGCGCCGGAGGCGGCCTTCGCTCCCTCGACCGGACCCTTCGCCCCGATCGCCACTTCGTAGTTCCCGTTCGGTCCCTTCCGCAGATCGACCACCTCGTGGTCGTCAGCCTGCATCAGGAACTTCGAGAACTTCGGAAAACCGAGCTCCGCTTCGTCCCACGAGCCCTGTATCGCGAGCATCCGGCGCTTCACGTCGGAATCGCGGATCGCGTCTCCCTCCTGGTCCTCGAGGAGGTCCGAGATCGCCTCGACCAGCAGTTCGTAAGAGGGCTTGAGAGCCGCAGGGTCCGAGGTCGGCGACGCGGCCGCGGGCGTCGCGGTGGAGCGTCCCCCCTTTCGGTCGTCGGTGCGGCGCGACGGGCCACGCGACGGCCGGTCGTCCCGGCTGCTGCGCCCCCCGCGGCTCGACGAGTCGGACGAGCCGCGCGCATCGCTCTCGGCCCCGGCACTTCCCCCGGTACCATCCGAAATCTCGTACTGGCCGTTCTCGAGCTTCCTCAGACGGAGCAGCCCCTTCTGGGCAGCTTCCGTGATGAAGCGCGAGAACTTGCTGAAGCCGAGACTCTTCTCGTCGAACGAGGAATCCAGCTCGAGCATCACCTGCTTCAGCCGGTCGGATCGCATCACATCCTTGCGACGCTTCATCTGATCGACCGCCTTCTCGACCAGGACCCAGGGATCCAGGCCGGTCCGGTCTCCCCCCGACCCCGATTTCCGGAGGCCGGTAAGGGCCGTGTACGAGTAATACTCGTCGCAGTTCTGAACCAGAATATCCGACGAGGACTCCTGGATGCCGACCCCGATCACGTACTTCCCGTACTCCTTCAGCTTCAGCACCAGCGACGAAAAGTCACTGTCGCCGGTGAGCAGGATGTAGGTCCCGATCTCGGGCCGGGTGAAGACGAGTTCCATCCCGTCGATCGCCATCCGGATGTCGGTCGCGTTCTTCTTCGAGCTCCCGTAGGCGGGCGCGAAGATCAGATCGATCGAGGCCTCGGAGAGGGGCACGATGTACTGCGGGTATCGGCGCCAGTCCGCATAGGCACGCTGGACCGTGACCTTGCCCTTGATGATGTCGGATCGGAGGAGACTTTTGAGTTCTTTCGAGAGGTCGCTTCGCATCCCCATCGTGACGTTGTCGAAGTCGATGAGAAGTGCGGCGTTCGGCGCAGCCGAGGGGAGGGCCGCGCTGGGCGCCCCTTCACTGTGGGGCGCACGGATGTACGGAATGTTCATGGATTCCTGACTTGAGATTCGCAGCAGGGAAGGACGGTCGTCTGCGAAACCTCCCCACCCGACCCCCGCAGTTCCCCGGTCCGGCCGGGAATGCTGTCGAGGGGAGGGTCGTGGGAAGCCTCCTCGCCCGTCAATCCCGGGTCGATCCCTCCGACGCAAATCGCCGGAGAAGTTCGACCCTTCGAGTTTTTCCGGTCCCGGTCATCGGGAGCGCCTCCATGAACTCGATCCGGTCGGGAACCTTGTACGCAGCGAGAATCTCGCGGCACCAGTCCCTCAACTCCGCATCGGTCACGATGGCACCCTCGACGGGGACCACTGCGGCACAGATCGCCTCTCCGAGAAGTTCGTCCTGAACTCCGACCACCGCCGCATCGTGAACCGCGGGATGGGCGTGGAGGCGATCTTCCACCTCCTTCGGATAGACATTGTAACCACTCCGAATGATAACGTCTTTGCGGCGACCCACCAAATGCACGAAACCCTCCTCGTCGAGGATTCCCAGGTCGCCGGTCCGGAAGAAGCCATCGGGACCGAAGCTGTCCCTGGTCTCTTTGGGCTGCCGGTAGTATCCGTGCATCACCGCGGGCCCCCGGATCGCGATCTCGCCGAGCGATTCCACGGGGAGGGCGTTCCCATTCTCCTCGAGTACCCGGATCTCCATTCCCGCCACCGGATACCCCGTCGTCATCCGGCGTCGTTCGGGCTCCAGCCCGGGAGGGGTGAGGGCCACGACCGACGAGGTCTCGGTCAGCGAATAGGCGACCAGGAGCTCCGGACACAGCTCCTCTTCGACCTGACGGAAGAGCGCCTCGGGCATGGGAGCCCCTGCCACGATCCCCCGCCGGACCGACGAGAGGTCTCGGGGATCCTCCCTCTGCATGCGCAGCTCCTCGGCAAAGACCGTCGGTACCCCGTAGTGAATCGTGACCCGGTGCTCCTCGATCAGGTCGAGGGCTCCCGCGGCGTCAAATTCCTCCTGAAGGACCAGCGTGCTCCCGGCCAGGGCGCACCCCAGGATCCCCGGACCCAGCCCGAAGACGTGGAAGAGAGCGGTGACGCCGAACACCCGGTCGTCGCGTTCCAGACCCAGGGCTTCGGCCGTGGCTCCCGCAGCGTGAATCAGGTTTCGATGGGTGAGTTCCACCCCCTTGGGCTTCCCCGTGGTCCCCGACGTGTAAAGAATCGCGAGGAGGTCTTCCGAGGGCTCGATGCGGATCTCGGGTATCGTCCGGCCCTGACCGGCCGAGACCAGGTCCTCGAACTGGAAGATCCGGTCGTCATACCACAGATCCTCCTCCCCCACGGTGACCAGGTACTGGAGCTCGGGCAGCCGCGGCAGGAGGTCCTCGAAGAGCTGCAGGTAGTCGACTCCGTGGAAGTTCTCGACCGTCACGGCCGCCACCGCCTCCGAATGCCTCAGCAGGTAGCGAATGTCGGACTCCGCCAGTCGCGGGTTGATCGGCACGGCCACGACGCCGAGCCGCGCAAGGGCGAAGAAGGCCACGACGAACTCCGGGCATCCGGGAAGGAGGATCGCGACCCGGTCGCCCCGCTCGATTCCCAACCCCGCCAGCGAGGCCGCGAGAGCGTCCGCCTCGGTACGAATCCGCTGGAAGGAGAAGGCGCCCTCCCCTTCAACGATCAGAAAATCCCGGTTCGGTGCGTCGGTGGCGGTGAGTGCCAGGAGCTGCGAAACCGACAGCCCGGCCGCGCGCTCAAGGAGCGCCATGAGACCTCCTTCGGAAAACGGTGGTTCTGGGGTGGGAGGAGCGGGCCGAAAGGATAGGCGACCGAGCGGAAGAGGTCAAACCCGTCTCCCTTCGGCACCGCGAAGCACCTGGCGCACCACCTCGTCTTCGACCTCGCGGCTCCATCCCTCCTCGGGACGGGTCGCTCCGACCTCCCTCAGCAACACGTACCGGACCGCGCCCGCGCGCGCCTTCTTGTCTCGCGCGGCCCGCTCCATGAGTGCGTCGACCCGCGCCTCGTCGGACGGGCCGGTCTCGGGCTCCAGCTCGAGCCGCCGCACCCCCTCGGCGATCCGATCGGCCGTCCCCCTGCGGGTCACACCGAGCCGCTCTCCGACCCGGGCTTCGAGCACCATTCCCTGCGCCACGGCCGAACCATGAGGCAGGCGGTAGCCCGACGAGGCCTCGAGGGCATGGCCGAGCGTGTGTCCGAAGTTGAGAATCTGCCGCAGTCCCCCCTCCCGCTCGTCCAGGCTCACCACCCTCGCCTTGAGTTCGACCGAACGCAGGACCGCGCGAAAGCTGGCCCGGGGATCACCGTCGAGAAGGCGATCGGCCTCTGCGAGAAGCGTCTCGAAATAGGCCACGTCGAGGATCGCTCCATGCTTCAGGGCCTCGACCAGCCCCTGCGCCCGCTCCCGGCGCGGGAGGGTTCCGGTCAGCTCCACATCGACGAGCACGAAACGGGGGGGATGAAAGGCGCCCACAAGATTCTTTCCCCCGGGAAGGTCGATTCCGGTCTTTCCACCCACCGCGGAATCGATCATCGCCACGAGCGAGGTCGGGATCTGAACCACCGGAATGCCCCGCATGTACGTCGCAGCCACGAAACCGGCCAGATCACCGGTGACGCCTCCCCCGAGCGCGATCACCCAGCCGTCCCGGCCCACACCCCGCTCCAGGAGCGAGTCGGTGAGCGCGGCCCACTGCAGACGGTTCTTGTTCTGCTCTCCATGCGGGAAGGTGTGCAGTGTGACCGGGGCAATCCCGTCGAGAAGACCCCGAACACGATCTCCGTAGAGCTCGGCCACCCGGTCATCGCTGATGATCGCGAGGTGGGCCGGGTCTGCGCCTCCCGAGACGTGCTCCCTCACGAGTTCCGGGAGATCCCCGAGGACCCCCCGTCCGACGCGTACCGGGTAGCGCCCCGCGCGCTCGGTCTCGACGGTCACCTCGCGAATGTCCCCGTCCGACCTCACGCCGCCGTCCGCCGGTTCGCTGCGATCCGGTCGATCGCGAGGGGGGTTCACGGTGAGACCACGGGCACGCGAGGGCCCACGAGCGGCCCGACTCGACCGAGAGGGGCCCTGCCGACCTCGTCGGAAACGACGGTCCGCAGCGGTCGGCCACTCTCCGGATCGACCCCTTCGGGCCAGATCTCGAGCAGAGGACGGGCCACGAAGGGGCGTTCGTGCCAGCGCGGGTGCGGCAGGATCAGCCCGGGCTCCCTGCGAATCTGGTCCCCGTGAAAGATGAGGTCCAGATCGAGCGTTCGCGGCTCGCCCCCCCCCACGCGACGCTCCCGGCCCATCATCCGCTCGATCCGAAGCAGTTCATCGAGGAGCGCCCGGGGTGCAAGCGCGGTCCGACCGACGAGCACCAGGTTCAGGTAGTCGTTCTGATCCGCCCCACCCTCGGGCGGGGTTTCGACCACGTCGGAGACCACCTCGAGCTCCACGACCTTCGAGAGCTCGGCCACCCCCGACGCCAGATGAGCCATCCGATCGCCCAGATTCGAGCCCGCGGCGACGACGACAAGGACCGGCCCCGTCATCGCGGCCCTTCGGCGGGCGATGGCTGGTCGTCGGCTCCCTCGGATCGGCCCGTCGCCGGAGCCGGGGCACGTCCGTAGCGGTCCCGGACCCGAATCACGTCGTCGAGCTCGGGGGTCGAGGCCTCGAGGATCACCACGTCCGTGAGGGCCTCCATCCAGTGGTACACTCCGGGCTCGATGCGGAGCGCCTGGCCCTCGCGAAACTCCACGTCCTCGAGTGCGTCCAGGCCCGGTCCGATCCGCATCCTCAGCTCACCCGAGAGCAGGTAGAGGGTCTCGTCCTTCTCCTCGTGGAACTGGAGCGAGAGGGAGTGCCCGGCGCGCACGTGCAGGCTCTTTCCTGCATAGAGCGCCGTGTGTGCCCAGATGATCTCGTGCCCCCAGGGCTTGTCGACCCGATGCGGCGCATGAGGTCGGGGCCCACCACGATCCCGCCCCTCCCGGAGTCGGGACTCGGGAGCCGCGAGCCGGCCACCTCGATCGGAGGAGGGATCCGGGGCCCCGGATCCGGGCTGCGGTTCGGTCATCGAGGAAGCGCCCAGTAGCCGCCGAAGGAGATCATGCGGGGGCCCCGGTCGTAGCCGAACCGAAGCAGGACGTTCTGCCCCGCCTTGATGACGGCCGAACCGTGCAGGTTCAACTCCCAGCCCGACGCCTCCTCGTTCGTCACGTAATACCATTGCGTCGGAGTGACCCCGACCTCGGCGGTGTCGAACTCGTCGATCGCCGAACGGTTCCCGGCGCCGGCGCCCAGGATCACGGCGAAGTCACCGGTGAGGGGCCGGATCACACCTAGATTGACGACCATCCACTCGTCGTGCCGGGTGTTGCGCTCGGGGCCGGAGCGAAGGGGTGTGTCGTTCGGCCGGTTTTCCATGACCCAGGCGGTCGTCCATTCATCGATGTAGGCGGGATCTCCCTTGATCGTCTCGTGACCCATCTTGAAGTCGATCACCGCCCCGAAGCCACCGTCGCTGAACAGATGGAAGACGCTGGCACCAAGCAGCATGTCGGGGGCCGAGGCGGCGTATCCGACTCCAGTGCGCATACCGGAGCTGAGGTCCCGCTCGGCCGAAACCTGAGCCTCGGCCGGGTTCGGCACGACCAGGATCATGGCGGTCAGGACAGAAAGAAGCATCGAACCGGTGTGACGGAGCATGGGCACCTCGCTGGATTGGGCTCGGGGTGAGCGGGAACGAACGGCCGCGTCGGGCTGTTACACCTAAGATCGAAGAATGGGCGTGCCGGGCCAAGAGCCGAACCTCTGGCACGGGCACGCGCCCCCGCGAGGGCGGCCTGAACCGGGAGCTCGGGGCAGGCCCCGAACCGAACCTTGCAGGCTTCGAGTCCCGTAGAGACCTTTTCATTAGATCACCGATGCCCGGAGCGCAGCCTCCGGACCCCGTACCTCCGTTCGCGAAGCGACATGCGCCTTCTCGTCCAACTCAGCCTCGGCCTCGCGCTCGCCGCCGTCGCGACCGTTTCGGTCCGCGCGACGCCGGTCACGGCGCAAGTCGAACGGGGAGCCGTCGAAGGGCAGATCGTCGACGAGGACAGCGGCAGGGGAATCCCCGTGGTGAGGGTCGAGATCCTCGACCTCGAGGGACGGATCCTCGCATCGACGTCGACGGACTCCGAGGGTCGGTTTCGTGTCGACGAGCTGGCCGAGGGGCCGATCCGACTCCGCGCCGAAAGGATCGGGTACACATCGGCGACCCGCGAGGAGCGGATCGTGGGTGGCGAGACGCTGGTCCTCACCCTGAGGCTGCCCTCCGAGGTCCTCACCCTCGCCCCCTTCGAGATCGGAGCTCGTGCGAGGGCCCGACCTGCGGAGTTCGAGGGCTTTCAGGAACGAGCGTCCAGAGGCGTCGGGGGCACGCACATCACCCGGCGGGAAATCGACGTCCGCTCCCCCGGACGCCTTTCGGATCTTCTGGTCGGGGTCCCGGGTCTGCGCATCACCGAGTCCCCCTCGCTGGGCCGGTCCAACCGGCGGGTCAGCCTGGCCTGGTCCCTTCCCGGGCAGGCCGGCGGTCGCTGTCCGATGCAGGTGTTCGTGAACGGGGTCCCGGCCCGGGACCCCGGCCGTCTGGACGGGGTGGGGGGAATGGGGGCCACCGACGGGGTCACCATCGACCACCTCGTCCACCCGTCCGCCCTCGAGGGGATCGAGATCTACACGGATCTCGCGTCGGTTCCCGCGGAGTTCCTCACGCCCGACGCGGGGTGCGGGGTCATTGCCCTCTGGACCCGCCTGCAATCAAGATGAGGGGGGATCCAGCCCTCGGGCACGGTGTATCCCCTCGTGATCACACTCCCCCGAGGTCCTTCTCGGCAGTTCCCAGGACACAGGTATGGCCAGGACATTCAGCGACAGATTGAAAGGGGGACTCGTCACGTCGTGGACCGCCACGCGGACCGCGCTCCGGCTCCCGGTCGTCTGGGTACCCCTCCTTTTCGTGACCGCGGGGCTTGTCGGCTTCTCCTGGGGAGCGTGGAAGAATCTCTGCGTCGACTGCCCGTCGATCGCCCAGATCCACACCTGGGAACCCCAGCAGACCTCGAAGGTCCTGGATCGGGAAGGCCGCCTGATCACCGAGCTCGGGATTCAGCGTCGCACCCCGATCTCGATCGACGCCCTCCCGGACCACGTCCCCCAGGCCTTCGTCGCCATCGAGGACCGTCGCTTCTACCGGCACCCGGGATTCGACCTCAGGGGCATCTCGCGGGCCGTGATCCTGCGAGCGATCCCGGCTCCGCTCGTTCGGCTGACCGGCCGTTCCCTGCGCAGCGGGGGTGGCAGCACCATCACCCAGCAGCTCGCCCGCAACATGTGGGAGGAGATCGGCTTCGAGGTCTCGGTGGAGCGGAAGCTGAAGGAACTTCAGGTCGCTCTCGAGCTCGAGCGCGCCTACTCGAAGGATCAGATCCTCGAGGCCTACATGAACCAGATCAACCTGGGATACGGGATCTGGGGCATCCAGACGGCCTCGAGGCACTACTTCGGGAAGAACGCGGTCGACATCAATCCGGCCGAAGCGGCGCTGCTGGCCGCAATCGCGAACAACCCCGGTGGATATTCGCCCTTCAATCGTCCGGAGCGATCCCAGAACCGGCGTGATCACGTCCTGCGCCGAATGGCGGTCGAGAACTTCATCTCGAACGACGAGATGCGAAGCTGGCAGGCCGTCCCCCTCCCGACGCAACGCGCGCAGGCGACCACGACCACGGCCCCCTTCTTCACCGAATGGGTCCGACAGGAAGCGCAGTCCCGCTTCGGCAGTCAGTTGTACACCGGTGGGCTAACGATCTACACGACCCTCGACCTCGAGATGCAGGGCGTGGCCGAAGATGCCATGACCACCGGATTCGAGCGCATCGAGGGCCGGCCGAACTTCCCGCATCCCACCTACGCGGAATATATGGAGGACCCCGAGTCCTTCGGCTCCGGAGGGCCTCCCTTCCTCCAGGGCCTCTTCGTAGTCACCGACCCGCACACGGGGCAGGTACTCTCGCTGGTCGGAGGGCGGGACTTCTCGCAGTCGGAGTTCAACCGGGTGCTCCAGGCGCGCCGCCAGCCGGGGTCCGCCTTCAAGGCGATCGTCTACGCGGCCGCGCTCGAGAGCGGGATCCCGGCGTCGCAGATCATCACCGACTCCCCGGTCATCCGGCGCGAAGCGGATGGCAGCGAGTGGCGCCCCTCGAACTTCGACCCCGAGTTCGAAGGCGATGTCACCCTGCGGTACGCCTTCCGGCGCTCGATCAACACCGTGGCGATCAAGCTGGCCGACGAAGAGGTGGGACTCGAGACGGTCGCGCAGATGGCCCGACGACTCGGGATCCAGTCCGCCATTCCCCGTGTGCCCTCGATGGCGATCGGCTCCGCCGACCTCCTCCCGATCGAGATGGCCGAGGCCTACTCGGCCTTCGCGACGCTCGGAACCAAGGTCCGTCCCTTCCCGATCCTCAGGGTCGAAAGCGCCGAGGGGGACACCCTCTGGACCCCCCAGCCCGACCGGATCGAGGTCATGGACGAGCACACGGCGCGCCTCATGGTCAGTCTCCTCGAGGACGTCGTCGACCGGGGTACCGGAAACCTGGGGGTTCGCAGCGAGGCCTTCGGTCACCTTCCCTACGAGATTCCGGCGGCGGGAAAGACCGGGACCACCAACAATTCGACCGATGTCTGGTTCGTGGGCTTCACGCCGACCCTGCAGGGGGCCGTCTGGTTCGGACTCGACCAGCCCGCGCGGATCTACACCGGAGCCACCGGAGGACGGGACGCGGCCCCGGTCTGGGGTGAGTTCATGCGGCGCGTCTACATGGGAGACCAGGAGGCGAACGGAGAGGGCCGAGGGCCGCTCATGCCGATGCCCGAACCATGGCCGCTCGAGGGGCTGACCACACGCGAGGTCGACAACCGGACGGGGCTGCTCGCGTCGCAGTGGTGCCCGGCGGACCGCCGATACATCGAGTACTACCTGCCCGGCACCGAACCCACCGAACCCTGTGACGATTCGGCCGCCGGCCGAACCCAGCCGAGATGGCCATGGCAATGAACGAGCTCGCGGTCACCTACACCTTCCCATCGTCGCATCACGCGCTCTGGGCCGAGGATGTCGCCCGTGAGATGGACATCGCGGTCGAGATGGGGTCCGCTCCGGCCGAGAGCCGGTCCAAGTGCGGGCTGGCGCTGCGGGTGGGTGGAGCGCAGGTCGAGGAGCTCGAGACCGCCTTCCGGACCGAGGGGATCGACTTTCAGCGCTGGAGCGTCTGAACCCCGCCCTCGGTGACGCGGTGGGAGAGGAGCGGACGAACGGGCTCGCCGGTCTCCATCTCGACGGCCGCCCGGATCGCTTCCACGGCGGTGCGCGCCTCGACGTGCGAGCGAGCGTGCACCCGCGCGATGCGATCCCCCGTGTCGATCGCCTGACCCGGAGGCGCGATCCGATCGACTCCCACCCCCGGGTGAATCTCAGCCCCCAGGCGGAATCGACCTCCTCCGAGTTCCACCACGACCTCACCGATCCGGCGAGGCTCGATCCGACGCAGGGTGCCCCCTTCGAGCGCACGAACGTCTTCGACCACGGGAGCGGTGGGTAGTCGACCGGGATCGTCGATGACCCCGGGATCCCCTCCCTGAGCCTCGATCAGCGTTCGAAATCGCTCGAGTGCCGACCCGGACGCGAGGGTCTCGGCGGCCCACCGACGTCCCTCTTCGACGTCGGCGGCCACTCCCCCCAGGACGACCATTTCCCCCGCGAGCGCCACGACGACGTCGCGAAGATCCGTTGGACCCGACCCCTGCAGGCAGGCGATCGCCTCGGCCACTTCGAGGGCGTTTCCGGCGCTCCCCCCCAGGGTTCGGTCCATGGCGGTGAGCAGGGCCACCGTCGGCACCCCGTGATCCCCTCCGATCCGGACCATCGTCCGCGACAGCTCGAGGGCTCGATCCTCATCCTCCATGAAGGCGCCGCTGCCGACCTTCACGTCGAGTACGAGGCCCGTCAGGTCCTCGGCCAGCTTCTTCGACATGATGCTGGCGGCGATGAGGGGAATCGATGGGACCGTGCCCGTCACACTCCGCAGGGCGTACAGACGCCGGTCGAGCGGTGCGATCTCTTCGGTCTGACCGATCATCGCCGTTCCGACGCGGCCGAGAACCGCCCGGAACTCATCGAGGGAGAGATCCGTCCGGAAGCCCGGGATCGATTCCAGCTTGTCCAGGGTGCCCCCGGTGTGTCCCAATCCCCGTCCGGACATCATGGGAACGGGGACTCCGGCCTCCGCGACCAGAACGGCCAGGGGCAACGAAACCTTGTCTCCCACCCCTCCGGTCGAATGCTTGTCGATCCGTACCGCACCGACCGACGCCAGGTCCAGAACGGCGCCGGAGTGGAGCATGAGTCGGACGAACTCCGCCAACTCGTCGGCCGTCATCCCGCGAAACTGGACCGCCATCAGGAAGGCGGCCATCTGGTATTCCTCGACCGAGCCGCTCAGGTAGCCTTCGAAGAGCGCCCGGAGCTCGGACGGCTCCAGCGTGCGCCCGTCGCGCTTTGCCTCGATGAGCCGGACGGGATTGAGCACGGGGCTCAGGAAATACGCTTCTTCGCGTGCGCCAGCGCCTCGTCCATCCGATCCCGCACCTCTTCGGCGACCTCTTCCCACCGGTCGGTCGCGTTCTCTCTCAGGTCCTCGGCGGCACGGTGAATCTTCTTGCGCGTCTTCTTTCCCGACTGCGGAGCCATCATGAGCGCCACTCCAGCTCCGATCGCCGCACCGCAGATCACACCCGAAAGAAAGTTGAACAGTCTCGCATCGTCATCGTATTCCATGGTGTACCTCTTCAGATTCGAATGGGTGAACCGGACCGGTGACCGAAACGCTCATCGCTTCGATACGCTCGTCCGTACCGGTCATACGATACCACCGGAGCCGGTGTAAGATCCGTCGATCAGAGGGTGCTGCCCCCTGCCTCGCCGGACTCTCGCTCGCTTCGGGTGTGGAAAGTTTCGACGGTGGGCTATATTATGCAGGCTGCATTCCCGGGCGACTCTCCGGGTCCTCTCCTTTCAGGGAGACGTTCAATGGTACGCAATTCAACCGCTCGCGAGACGGTCATTCCCGCGGCCACCCTCACCTTCCTGCGCCGGGCGCTCAGGAAGGAGGCCGGAGCCCTCGGTGCGACGCACGCGCTTCACGGAGCCGGGTACGCCACAGGCCGTCCCGTCCTCGACGAGTTCCAGCGCCTCCTGGGAGAGCTCGCTGCGGAGTCCCTCGACCCGAAGCGGTTCTGGGAGAGGCTCAGCGGCTTTTTCGACGATCGCGGGTGGGGCAGCTTCACCCACGCGCGCGTCCATCCGGGCATGGCGGTGCTCACCTCGCACGACTGGATGGAGGCCGACGAGAACGCCTCCGAAAGCCAACCGGGGTGTGCCTTCACATGCGGAGTTCTCGCGCACCTTCTCAGCTCGGTCGCGGGAGGCCCGATTGCGGTGCTCGAAGTCACCTGCCGCAGCCGGGGCGACGATGCCTGCCGCTTTCTCTTCGGGTCCGAGGAGGCGGTTCACGATCTCTACGGCCACCTCCTGGAAGGGGCCACCCTCGAGCAGGCCCTCGTCCGGACCTGACCTCCCGATGATCCTTCCAATTCCGATGCACGTTTCCGATCCGGAACGCCGATGAGGGTGATGGGCGTGGATTACGGGGAAGTCCGGGTGGGCCTGGCCATGAGTGACGAGACCCGCACCCTCGCGTCTCCCCTTCCGACGCTGCGCAGACGCCGGGGAAAGCGTGCGCCCCTGAAGGCGCTCCAGGAGCTCGGCGAGGAGCACGGGGTGAGCGCGGTCGTGTTCGGTCTGCCCCTGGAACTCAGTGGAGAGGAAAGCGACTGGACCCGCGAAGTCCGCAGTGTCGGCGAAGCACTCGCGGCGCGCCTCGAGGTCCCGGTCCATTTCGTCGATGAGCGCATGACCTCGGTCCGAGCCGAGCGTGCCGTGCGTTCGATCGGGCTGCCCAAGGGAAAGCGCGAAGAGAAGGAACGGATCGACGCCGCCGCCGCCGTCCTCATCCTCCAGGGTTGGCTCGATCATCGGGAGCCCGTCGAGTGACGCCCCGAGCCCCCCGAGCCCGTGCATGGCCAAG
>REBS01000154.1 GCA_007692605.1 Gemmatimonadales bacterium | reverse complement strand
GACCCTCGAGGCCATCCTCGAGGATATGCGGGCCGTGGCCGAGGGCGTGCGTACGACACCTGCAGTCCACGCCCTGGCGGAGCGAAATGGCGTGGAAATGCCCATCGTGGCCGAAGTGGACGCCATCCTGCGGGGGGAACGCGCACCGGCCGACGCGGTACAGCGTCTCATGATGCGAGATCCGAAACCCGAAGGTTGGGGCTGATGACCACCCCCAGGAATCCCATCCTCAAGAAGGAATACTATTCGATCGGTGAGGTCTGTGACCTCACCGGGTTGAAGCCGCACGTTCTGAGGTATTGGGAGACCCAGTTCGAGGTGTTGGCCCCGAACAAGAACAAGGCCGGCAATCGGGTCTATCGTCCTCGGGAGGTCCGCCTGATCTTTCTGGTCAAGCACCTCCTCTACGAGGAGAAATTCACGGTCGACGGGGCTCGCCAGAAACTTCTGGAGATGCGAGGAGAAGGGGAGTTGCAGGAAGAAACACGTGGGCTCGTGAACCCGGAAGTATATGCTGCCATTAAAGAAGAGTTGTTCGACCTAAAGAGGATTCTAACTCTGCCGGACCCTTCTCCCACCGAAGACTGAACCCGCTTCAATGCACATTCTATGTACGAACGATGACGGATACCTGGCCACGGGACTCCGGGTGCTCGCGGGCGCCGCCCGTGAGATCGCCCCGGTTACCGTGGTGGCACCGGATCGGGAGCAGAGCGCGACCAGCCACTCCCTGACCCTTCATCATCCCCTCCGGAGTCGCCGTGCCACCGACGGATCCCTGGTGGTGGACGGCACCCCGACCGACTGTGTGATCCTGGCACTCAACGCACTCCTTCCCGAACGTCCCAGTTTCTGCCTTTCGGGCGTGAATCACGGAGCGAATATGGGTGAAGACGTGCTCTACTCCGGGACGGTCGCGGCAGCCATGGAGGCCACGGTACTGGGGGTCTCTTCCGTAGCCCTCTCGTATGCGGGTCCGGATTTCGAGTCCATCGAGGGGTGGTCTCGGGCGCTCACTCTCCTCCTCCGGGACCTCATCAGCGACCGGGAGTTCCCGAAGGCGACCCTTCTCAACGTGAATCTTCCCCCCATCGACCCGTCCGACGTACAGGGTGTCAGAGTCACGACGCTGGGCCAGCGACGGTACTCGGACTCGCTGACGCGAGCCAAGGATCCGTCGGGACGGGAGTATTTCTGGATCGGTGGAGGAGAGCGTCGCTGGACCGGACGAGACGATTCGGACTTTCGGGCCGTCGACGAAGGGTATATCTCTGTCACTCCGCTGCATCTGGATCTTACAAACTATCGCCTCCTCGAGGAGATTCGCGGGTGGAACCTGACCCTGTAGAAGACTACCGTTACGTGGGCGCCCGACGGCGCCTGATCGAGACGATCCGAAGCCGGGGGATGGAGGACCTGGAGTTGCTCCGGCACTTCGACGAGGTCCCTCGGCATCACTTCCTTCCCGAGGGGGTGTGGCACCGCGCATACGAAGACGCGCCGCTCCCCATCGGCTATGGCCAGACGGCCTCCCAGCCCTCGCTGCAGGCCTTCATGCTCAAGGTCCTGGACCCGAAGCCCGACGAGAAGGTGCTCGAGATCGGCACGGGGAGCGGCTTCTTTACAGCCCTTCTGGCGCGGATGGCAGATCGCGTCTACTCGGTGGAGCGGGTGCGGGAACTCTCGGTTCGTGCCCGGAAGGCTCTCGATGCGATGGGATTTCAGAACATCGCGCTGATGGTCGGGGACGGTACGATTGGCTGGCGGAAATATGCGCCCTTCGATGTGATCACCGTGGCGGCGGCCTCACCCTCGGTCCCGCAGCCACTGATCGACCAGCTGGCTCCGGGGGGACGAATGGTACTGCCGGTCGGCAGTCGTACCGAGCAGGAGTTGATCCTGGTGACTCGGGACGAGGAGGGTCGGCTCGAGGAAGGTTCGGTTCAGGAGCGCTGTACCTTCGTTCCTCTGCTCGGAAAGTACGGGTGGTCGGAGGACTCAACCTGAGCTCGCCACAACGAGACGAGCCCCCTGAGCCCAAGTCTGACTGGCCATCCAGGGGGATCTTCGGCTGGTTCGGGGTCTACGTTCGGGGACTCGCAATGGGTGTTGCGGAGCTCGTCCCCGGGATTTCCGGAGGTACGATCGCCTTCATCACGGGCATTTACATCGAGTTGGTCCGCTCGGTTCGACGGATCGGCCTTCCCGTGGGAAGGATGCTGCTCGAAGGCCGATTCCGTGAGGCGTGGCATCAGGCCAACCTGGGGTTTCTGATCGTGCTCTGGGCGGGGATGGGGTCGAGCGTCCTGACGTTTGCCGCCGTGGTTTCCTGGCTTCTCGAGAATCGCGAACTGCAGGTCTGGGGCTTCTTCTTCGGGCTCATCGCGGCATCGGTGCTCTACGTGGGACGACACGCCGGGCCCTGGACGCGTGCCCGAGGGCTGCTTCTCACGCTGGGCATTCTGGTCGGAGCGGGTCTCGGATTCATGGCGGCGATGACCTTTCCCGTGAACCCCTTCACGATCTTTCTGGGCGGGGCTGTAGCGATCTGTGCCTGGATCCTTCCCGGGGTGTCGGGAAGCTTCGTCCTCCTGCTTCTGGGCCAGTATCCTGCTGTGGTTCGCGGGATCGCAGAGGTGGATCTGGTAGTCCTGGGATCGCTCGCTGCAGGTTGCACCGTGGGGCTTCTGGCGTTCGCGCGATTCCTGATCTGGCTCCTCAGGCGGGCCTACGAGGGTACCTTGGCGCTGCTCTGCGGATTCATGGCCGGGGCCCTCGTGAAGATCTGGCCTTGGAAGGTCCCCGTGGCGGGACCGCTGGATCCCGCGGTCGCCGATGCCACATCCGGTCTTCGTCCCGCCGGACCGTTCGAATATGCCCGAGTCCTGGGCGAGGAACCGATGATCGGTCTCGTGATCCTCTCTACGGCGGTGGGCGTGCTGATCGTCCTGACGCTGGACTGGCTCTCTCGGAGCGGACGCACGGCGGGGATTTCGCCGGGGGAACTCGATTGAGTAGATTGGGGGGAGTTTGCTCCCTTTCCTCGGAGAACCCCATGTCGACGGAAGAAAGCCCGTATTCCCCCCCCGCCGGATCGCCTCCCGATCCCGACGAGGACCTGGATCGTCGTTTGCGTCGGGAGGGACCGGACGATCGGCTGCCTCCTCCGGTCTTCACACCGGTCGTCGGGCGCAGGCCGCTCCATCGTCCCCCTCACCTGCCCCCGGCGGGTGCCTCGCTTCCCCCTCACGCCGTCTACGGTCCCGATGACCCGCCACGCGCACGGGGAGAAGAACCATCCTCCGCGGCTCCTCCGTCGCAGTCCGTGGGCGACGCCAGGGAAGCCCGGGCTCGAGACCTGGCGGCCGTGCTGGACCGTCTCGCGGAGGAACTTCGGGTGTCGGGGACCCTGCGATTCGTTCCGAGCCCGGGCTCCGATACCATCGAGGCGGCGCTACGAGGCTTTCTTTCAGGGGTGCTCCTGAGCGGGGCCCGATCCGGGCAAGGGGATCCGTCCTGAGGCCGCGTCGGGGCAGGGGGTCGAAGATCCGGGCGGACCTGATTACCTTGTGACGTTCCGTCCTCGTAGCTCAGGTGGATAGAGCGGCTGCCTCCTAAGCAGCAGGTCCCGCGTTCGAGTCGCGGCGAGGACATTCGATGATCGAACCCCAGACGCCCCCGGCCGCCCTTGTCGGCGACGACCTGAGGAGGGCGGCCCGTCGGATCGCCCCCTGGGTCCGCGAGACGCCACTCCTGCCGTCGCCCGTGCTCTCCGAAGCGCTGCACCGGCCGGTCTGGCTGAAGTTCGAGCACCTTCAGCGCACGGGTTCGTTCAAGCTCCGGGGCGCGACCAATCTTCTTCTCGAACTCCATGAGAAGGGCTCGATCCCCGATGGCGGTGTGGTGGCATGTTCCAGCGGGAATCACGGTCGAGCCGTGGCGTGGATCGCCGGCCAGCTCGATATCCCGGCCACCCTCTGCGTTCCGGACTGGGTGGATCCCGTCAAGCGTCTCGCGATGGAGAAGGCGGGGGCCGCCGTTCATCTCTCCGGACCCACCTACGAGGATGCGGAAGCCGAAGCCCTGCGGCGGACCCGGGAGGAGGAGCTTCCGTTCATCTCCCCCTTCGACGATCCCTCGATCATCGCGGGGCAGGGGACCGTGGCCCTGGAGATCTTCGAACAACTCGCCCGTTCCGTTGACGGGGAGCCCTCGCGACTGGCCGAGACCGACCTCCTGGTCCCTCTCTCGGGAGGAGGTCTCGCCGCCGGTTGCCTCGTCGCGGCACGTGAGCGGGCGGTGCGGACGGTCGCAGTGGGTGCACGACGGGCTCCAGCCATGCTCCGATCTCTCGAGGCCGGTCGGGCCCTGATCGATGTGGCCGAGGAGGAGACCCTGGCCTCAGCTCTCTCCGGAGGCATCGGGGAGCCCAATCGTTGGAGCTTCCCCGTCCTTCACGAGGGAATTCGCAGCGGGGACCTCGTCACCATCGAGGTCGACGAAGACCGAATCCATCAGGCGGTCCGTTTCGCTTTCCTCGAGTTGCGGACCACCCTGGAGGGTGGGGGAGCGGTAGGGCTCGCTGCGCTCCTGGCCGCGAGGGAGTCTTTCGCACTGGAAGGTGAAGGGACATGGACCGGACCTCTGGTCGGCCGCAGCGGTCCGGTGGTGATCGTGCTCAGCGGAGGAAACCTGGTTCTGGAATCCCTGAGTACCGTGGTCCGCTAACCATACGTATTTACAAGCACTTGTGTCACTCTACCTCATGTATAATATAAGGCAGGATCTTCCCGGCCGCCTGCCGGAATATCCATGTGGCCAGGGGGGTCAACGGGGTCGGACTCGGGTTGAACTCGGCCAGTCGGGCCCCGGCCTCGACGGCCACCTGCGGGATCGATGCGGCCGGGTAGACCACCGCGCTGGTTCCCACGACAAGACACAGCTCCGCGGCCGTCGCAGCGATCGATGCCTCCCGGAGAGCCGCCTCGGGAAGTGGCTCGCCGAACCAGACGACCCCGGGTCGAGCCATCGCCCCACAGGCCGGGCACCGGGGTAGGGAGACCTCGGAGCTTGGGTCTATGGGAGCAGCCGAATGGGGCTCCTGCCAGGGGCAGCTCACGCAGCGGAGGGTGAAGAGTGAGCCGTGAAGGTGGATCAGACGTGGATGCGGAAGCTCTTCTCCCGCTTCGATAATCGCCCGGTCATGCAGTCCGTCCACATTCTGGGTGACCACGGTCACATCACTCCGCCTCAGGAGTAGCGCAGCGATGGCCCGATGGGCGGCATTCGGGGTGCAGCGCCCAATGGCCTCCCTTCGCTCCGCATACCACTCCCAGACCGTGCGCGGGTCCCGACGGAAGGCCCCCGGAGTCGCGAGGTCCTCGACCCGGCGTCGCTTCCACAATCCGCCCTCGCCCCGGAAGGTCGGCACTCCGGATTCAGCGCTCACACCGGCTCCCGTGACGATCAGGATGCCTCGGGCCGCCGCGATCGCTTCCCGAAGTGCGCGTACGGGGTCGTCCACGGATCCGGGCGTCATCCCTCGGGAATCGTCATCAGCGTCCAGCCGCCGATCGCGAGCAGCACCCAGCCTGCGAGGAAGAGGATTCCACCAATGGGTGCCACCGCACCGAAGCGTCCAATTCCGGTGGAAGCCAGCAGGTACAGGGCCCCCGAAAAAAAGATCACGCCGACCGTGAAGCTCCATCCAGACGCCGTCAACCATGCCGACGGCTCTCGCAGCAGCAGAAGGGAAACCGCGAGCAGGGCGAGGGCATGAGTCATCTGATACCGGACCCCGATCTCCATCACCTCCAGCGCCCTTTCCTCCATCCGATCCTGCAGGCCATGCGCGGCGAAAGCTCCCAGTGCGACCGCCACGAAGCCATACGCGGCTGCGATTACCAGAAAAACTCTTGCCATCAAAGGCCTCCAGGACGGTCAGACCGAGTCGTCCCCGGGCCGCCCCGATCGGCCGCGATGCGGAGGATGCGAGACCGTGGCGACCGGGGCGGGCGACGGTCGAACAAAATAAGCCAGAGGCCGGCTCGGCACCAACCGCTGGGCGGCGCGATCGGCTTCGTGAGGTGCCGCGGGTCCACGCGGTTCCAAACGGCGCCGAAGGCACACGCCCGCGGCGCGTTGACCCCCTGCGCTCGGTCGGATATACTTAGGATCTATACGTTTCAGGTTCTCTCGATGGAGTGGGAAGCGCAGCGCCGCTTTTCACTCCGTTTTCACGAAAGTGCAGCGAGGCTATGGCCAAGAAGAAGGGTTCGTCCCCATCCAGAAGACCGTCCGAGCCGCAGGGCACCGCGGATGACGCTTTCTCCGCCCGGGTCCTCGAGTTTGTCGCCTGGGCCCGTCAGAACACCCAGATGGCGATCATCGGAGTCGTGGCGATCGTCCTGCTCATCGGCGGCACGATCTACTTCCTGACTCAGCGCTCGCAGCAGTACGAGCAGGCTGCGACCGAACTCGAGATGGTCCAACAGGTCGCGGCCATGTCGCCGACGCCCGAGGCCGTCGCCGAAATCGAGGGCTACCTCGTGCGCTTCGGGGGCACGCCATACGGTATCGAGGCCCGGCTTCTCCTGGCCGAGATCCTCCTCGAGGACGGAAACCCCGAAGCCGCGATCGAAACGCTCCTGGAGACGGCGCCCTCGTTCCGAAACTCCTTGAGGCTCCAGGCCACGTTCCTACTCGCCGTCGCGTACGAAGACGCTGAGCGATGGGACGACGCCGCAGAGGTCTATTCCGCCCTGAAGGAACGCGGGGAGTTCACCTTCCAGCGGCGGGAGGCCGGAGAAGGTCTCGCGCGCGTTCTCCTCGCGCAGGGGGACACGACGGGAGCCACGGATGCCTTCCGCGCGCTCCTCGACATCGAGCCGGCCGACAGCCCGCTCCGAGATTACTTCGAGATGCGCCTGGCCGAACTGACGCGCGGAGACGGCTGACCGACCCAGCGCGCGCCAACAACCGACAAGAGAGAGGGCCCCGGGGCGGCGTTCGTCGCAGTCCCGGGGCTCTTCTTGCGTCTGCCACACGCGTCGAACCCTCTGGCGCATCGGTAAACCGCAGACCCCGAGGCCCGGCATCCACGGGAGCACCGCACCCGGTTCCTCCACACACCTCCCGTGCACCCATCCGGGAGCATCCGGGCCCAGGGCGAACCCAGATCCGGCTCGAGAGCACGCTCCGTTGACGGGGGGCACCTCTGCGCAGCCAGTCAGGCCGATCCCAAACAATCCCGGGCACCACCACGTGTGCTCATCACCCCGACGCCCGTTGGAGTACTGGGGCAGGCAGGGACTCTCATATCCCGGAACTCCTTAGGTTTTCCACATTTCCTCCCGGTGTTCGCATAATATATATTATGTAAGGTTGTGAAAGATCGATGGAGTTCCCTTCCCAGGCAAGGATGCCGATCTCCGCACCTTTCGGCCTTGTGGTCTGCTTCCCCCTCGATCCATCTCGGCGCCTCGGAGCGAAGTGCCTCTGTGGGAGCTACGAAGTGAGGAGCGGTCAGCGGCGAGGTGTGGAGTGGGTCTCGGAATCGAACACCGCGAGCTCGTCGAGTCGACGATCTTCGGTCTCCCAGCTTCGCCGTCGATCGGCTTCACCGGAGAGTTCCAGGATCCGCCCTCGCAGGAGCGCACCCGCCGCCGGGAGTGCGGCGTCCCGTTCCGAGCGGCTCCCGAAGGGTCCGAAGTGCAGCGGCTCGCCGAATCGCAGCACGATCGCGGCCCCTCGGCGCGGACGATCCGCCCAGCGAGGCCAGAGATCATAGAGCCCCTCCATCCCGCAAGGGATCACGGGAACTCCAGCCTCGAGCATGAGGCGGAGCGTTCCCCGCCTGAACGGCTGCAGCGCGCCATCCCACGTGCGCTCGCCCTCCGGATAAATACAGACTCCCTTTCCCGCCTGGAGGGTGCGAAATACCACACGCACGGCCTGCGCATCGGTTCGGTACCTTCGTACGGGAAACGCCAGCAGACGCTCGAGTCCCCAGCGCGCGCCGCCATGTGTGAACTGGGTGCTCTTCGTCATCGCGTTGAGCGGACGCGGGCTGAAGGAGAGGAGGAAGAAGGGATCCAGGATGGATTCGTGGTTCGGAAGCACGAGAAACGGACCCGACTTCGGCACATGTTGGGCTCCTTCGATCGTCACCCGCGCGCAGCCAAGCCGGAAAGCCCATCGAGTGGGAAGCGCGATGCTTCGGTAGAAGAGGC
>REBS01000044.1 GCA_007692605.1 Gemmatimonadales bacterium | reverse complement strand
CGGGCTACGGCTACTCCGAGGAGACGAAGCCCCTGCTCCAGACGAGCTACGGGTTCATCCCGTGGGATGACTCCCACCATCCGCAGCTCTCGCGCACCGACGCCATGGCGGACGGACGCTGGCTCTTCATCAACGGCAACAACACGCCGCGGATCGCACGGATCGACCTGCAGAAGTTCGAGACCGTCGAGATCATGGAGCTGCCGAACACCGGAGGCAACCACGCCTCGTCGTTCCCGACCTCGAACACCGAGTACCTGATCGGGGCGACCCGCTTCAGCATCCCGGCCGAGATGGACCTGGATGTCCCGATCGACACCTATCGCGACAACTTCGACGGACTCCTCTCGTTCGTGAAGGTGGACCCCGAGAGTGGCGCGATGGATCTCGATTTTCAGATCAAGGTGCCCCCGTACCACTTCGACCTGGGCCGAGCGGGGATGGGCCCCTCGAGTGACTGGGTCTTCTTCACCTCGTACAACGTCGAGCAGGCGCACACCCTGCTCGAGATCGAGGCCTCGCGCTACGACAAGGACTTCATCGCGGCGGTCAACTGGCGGATGGTGGCCGACGCGGTCGCGAACGGAGCCGGAAGCCGCGAGGAAGGGATCTACTTTCACAACACCTATGACCCCGGGAGTGGGCTGGCCACCTCGACCGAACGCAATGGCGTGACGGTGGTGGATCCCAGCGAGATCCCGGGTGCGATCTACTTCCTGCCCACCCCGAAATCGCCCCACGGGGTCGATATCGATCCGACCGGCGAGTACATCGTCGGGGGCGGAAAGCTGGCGACGGTCATTCCGGTCCACTCCTTCAGCCGCATGCTCGAAGCGATCGAGAACGAGGCGATCGACGAGGTGATCGACGGGATCCCCGTGCTCGAATACGAGTCCACGATCATCGGCGAGGTCGAGAATCCGGGGCTGGGACCACTGCACACCGAGTTCGACGGACGTGGCTACGCCTATACCTCGGTCTACATCTCGTCGGAGATCGTGAAGTGGTCGCTCGAGACCTTCGAGGTCGTGGACCGCATCGACGCGTACTACTCGATCGGCCACCTCATGCTGACGGGCGGAGACACACGGGACCCCGACGCCCGCTACCTGGTGGGCCTGACCAAGACCGCGCGGGACCGGTTCCTCCCCGTGGGGCCAAAGCAGAATCACCCGGCGCAGCTGTATGACGTGTCGGGCGACCAGATGGTCCTGCTCAAGGACTTCCCGACGATCGGGGAGCCGCACTACGCGCAGGCAATCCGGGCCGATCTGCTGCAGCCCAACAGCCAGCGCATCTACGAGTTGAGCGACAACCAGCACCCCCACGTGACCCGGCGTCCAACCGAGGCCAGGGTGGAGCGCGAGGGGAATGTGGTGCGGGTCTACATGACCAGCATCCGGAGTCACTTCACCCCCGACAACATCGAGGGGGTGCATCTCGGCGACACCGTCTACTTCCATGTCACCAACCTCGAGCAGGACTGGGACGTGGTGCACGGCATCGCCATCAAGGGTGCCCAGAACGCCGAGATCCTCCTGGCGCCCGGTCAGACCAAGACCCTGAAGTGGGTGCCCACGCGAACCGGGATCTACCCCTTCTACTGCACCGCCTTCTGCTCCGCGCTTCACCAGGAGATGCAGGGGTACGTGCGGGTGTCTCCGGAAGGGGCCGGTACCGAGCTCCTCTGGCGGACCGGTACTCGCGGCTCGAACTGAGCCGACCCTGACCCATCAACCCGAGGAGGCCGGCCCCGGCACATGGCCGGTGGCCGGCCCTTCTCACCTCGCGTCGCCCCGTCGCGGGGCGCGCATGCAGCCACCCGGAGTGCCCGACCATGAGCGGAACGATGAGCGGAACGATGAAGAGCCGAATCCTTCTGGCGATCGCCGCACTGGTCATGCTCCCCGCCTTCGTGACCCCGCTGTGGACGATCCACCTGACGGCCCCCCAGTACTCCGACGGCCTCGGGATGCACATCTACGTGCACGACGTGCGCGGGCACGAGCGGCACGACCTGCAGAACATCAACATCCTGAACCACTACATCGGGATGCAGCCGATCGAGCCCGAAGAGATCCCCGAGCTCGAGATCATGCCCTGGATCCTGGGTGGCCTCGTGGTGACCGGACTCGTGGTCGCCGCGATCGGGAGCCCCTGGCTGATGGCCGGATGGCTGGGCCTCTTCCTGGTCGCGGGAGCCGCGGGGATGGTGGACTTCTACCTGTGGAACATCGACTACGGACACAACCTGAGTCCCGACGCGCCGATCCGGATTCCCGACATGACGTACTCTCCCCCGATCATCGGAACCGAGCAGATCCTGAACATCCGGGCCAGTTCGTACCCGCACCTGGGCTCGCTCTTCCTGGCCATCTCGGCGCTTCTGGCTGGGTGGGCGGTGTTCCTCGGCTTCCGCGCACGCGACGGGACCACTTCTTCCGGGGTCGTGCTCCTCCTGGTCGTGCTGCTCGCCGCGTGCGGCGGGCCCGGTGAACCAGCCTCGAACTCCGGAGGCGGCTCCGAGGGGCAGTCCGACAGAATCGTGTACGGCGAAAGCCAGGACCCCTATTGCGGGGGCACCGTCGAACAGGTTCGCTGGGGTGGGGAGCTGCGCACGACCGATGGGGAACGCTTACGCTTCCGGTCGGTCGAGTGCCTGGCCGCCTACCTGCTCGAAGGCAAGGTCGATCAGACCCGGGTCGAGAGCGTGAAGGTGGTGGACTTCCCCGACGGGTGGAAGCTGCTCGACGCGGAGCGGGCCACCTTCCTGCACAGCCCGAACCTGAGCAGCCCCAACGGCCTGAACATCCTGGCGATCGAAGCCCCGAAGATGCAGCAGAACCTGAAGGACGCCTACACGGGCCCCCTGCTGAGCTGGACCGAGGTGCTCGAGCTGGTCGCCCGCGAGTGGGAGGTCGATGACGTCCCTCCGGGAGAGATCTCATGATCGGGCCCACACCCACGGGCCACGCCCGGAGGACCCCGGCCCGCGGCACCGTCTGGTCGTGCATCGTCCTGATGGTCCTCGGCCTCTTCCTCACCGCCTGCTCCGACGGCCCGCGCGAGGTGCACGTGGGCGAGGAGGAGTGCGCGCACTGCCGGATGCTCGTCTCCGAGGAGCGCTTCGCCAGCCAGCTGATCACCGACCGGGGCCGACACTACGTGTTCGACTCGATCGAATGCATGGTCGAGTTCCTCGACGAGAATGAAGAGGTGACCGAGGATCGGATTCAGGCGCTCTGGGTCACCGACTTTCCCGACCCGGGAGCCTGGACCCCCGTCGACCAGGCCTGGTTTCTTCGCTCCGACGACCTTCGCAGCCCCATGGGCCTGAACCTGTCGGCGTACGCGCGGGCCGAGAGCGCCGAGGACGCACGCCAGGCCTTCGGGGGCGAGGTGATGCGCTGGGAGGACGTGCGCGAGCTGGTGCGACGCGCCGGTGTGCTGAATGGCCACGGCCACGGCCACAGCCATGGCCGGAGCCACACCTCCCCATCGGCCATGGGAGCGAACCATCATGAGCCGTGATCGACCCCGTCGGGCACGCACCGTCGCGGCGATGATAGTCGTGGGCATCGCCCTGCTGCTTCTCGCCCTCGCCCCCCGCCCCGAGGGCACGACCATCGAGCTGCCCGGGTCCGAGGCCACCGCGTCCGAGGCCCCCGCCGCGGAAGCCACCGCGTCCGCCGGGGCCGCCGCCGCGACCCGGGCCACGACCGTCCAGGACACCGCCGACCCGCATCAGGCCCACGAGGGCCACGCCCCCGTCGCACCGTCCCGCCCGGAGGCCTTCACCGGCACCGAGCATATCGTGGGGCCCGGGGAACGGCACGAACGCATCTCCGACGCCCTCGAGGTGGCCGACGCCGGAGACCGCATCCGGGTGCGCGCGGGACACTACCGCGAAGGGCCGCTCACCATCGACCGGTCGATCGAACTCATCGGCGAGGGCTGGCCGGTCCTCGACGGCGAAGGCGAGCACTCGATCCTGACCGTGACCGCCGACCATGTCCGGATCCAGGGCTTCATCCTGAGGGACTCCGGCTTCAGCCACATCCGGGACCATGCCGCGATCACCGTCGAGGAATCGCACGGCTGCCGCATCGAGCACAACCGCCTCGAGAACAACTTCTTCGGGATCTACCTGGCCCGCGCCCACGACTGCCTCGTGCGCCACAACGACATCCGCAGCTCCGCGACCCGCGAGGCGACCTCGGGCAACGGGATTCACCTGTGGGACGTGGACCGCGTCCAGGTCGAAGACAACCACATCACCGGGCACCGGGACGGCATCTACCTCGAATTCGCCCGCAACGCGGTCATCCGAAGCAACCGGAGCGAAGCGAACCTCCGCTACGGCCTCCACTTCATGTTTTCGGATGAAAGCTTCTACGTGAACAACGTCTTCGCCCGCAACGGCGCCGGCGTGGCCGTCATGTATTCGCGCGACGTGGTCATGAGCCGCAACCAGTTCCTCGACAACTGGGGCTCCTCGGCGTACGGCCTCCTGGTCAAGGAGGTCCAGGACTCGCTGATCGAAGGGAACCTCTTCCGGGGCAACACGATCGCGATCCACTCCGAGGGGAGTGACCGGCTCACCTTCCGCCTGAACCGGCTGGAAAGAAACGGCTGGGCCGTGAAGATCCTGGCCAACAGTCAGGACAACTACTTCACCGCCAACAATTTCATCGACAACACCTTCGATGTGATCACGAACTCCCGGCAGAACCCCAACACCTTCGATGCGAACTACTGGAGTCAGTACCGGGGCTACGACCTCGAGGGCGACGGCACCGGAGACCTGGCCCACCGGCCGGTCCGGCTCTTCTCGTTCATCGTCGAGACCAAGCCGGTCGCCCTGATCCTGCTGCGCAGCTTCTTCGTGGACATCCTCGAGGTCGCCGAGCGCGTGCTCCCCATCCTGACGCCCGAAACCCTGACCGACGAAAACCCTCTCATGACCGAAGTCCCCGGAGGTGAACCATGGGCATGATCCGAATCCACGACCTCTCCCACCGGTACGGCCGCCTCCAGGTTCTCGACGCCCTCGAGCTCGAGATCCAGGGGGGCCGATGCACCGCCATCCTGGGCCCGAACGGGGCCGGCAAGACCACCCTGGTCAAGTGCATCCTCGGGCTCGTCCGCCCCGATTCGGGACGCATCACGATCGATGGCGAGCGGGTCGGCGACGACCCCGAGTACCGGCGCCGGATCGGCTACATGCCGCAGATCGCCCGCTACCCCGAGAACCTCACGGCGCGCGAGATCATCCAGATGATCCGGGACCTCAGGGGCAACCCCGACGACACCGACGAATCGCTGGTCCACGACCTGAGAGTCGACGGGGAGCTCGACAAGCCCTTCCGCACCCTCTCGGGGGGAAACCGCCAGAAGGTCAGCGCCGTGCTCGCCTTCCTCTTCCGTCCCGGCATCCTGTTCCTCGACGAGCCCACGGCCGGGCTCGATCCGGTCACGAGCAGCGTGCTCAAGGACCGGGTCAAGCAGGAGCGCGACGCCGGACGCACCATCGTGCTCACGTCGCACGTCATGAGCGAGGTCGAGGAGCTGGCCGACTCCGTGGTCTACCTGCTGGACGGCCGTATCCACTTCGAGGAGTCGGTGGCCGAGCTGATCGGCACCTCGGGGGAAATGAACCTGGAACGGGCGATCGCCCGACGCATCACCGCGAGGGTCGTCGCATGAACACGCTCAAGATCGCCCGCTACCAGCTGCGCGACGTCATGCGCAGCCGCTGGGTCCTCCTCTACGGCATCTTCTTCCTCCTGATGACCGATGCCCTCTTCCGCTTCGGAGGCTCGGGCGAGCGCGTCCTGCTCAGCCTGATGAACGTGGTCCTGATCGCGATCCCCCTCGTGGCGATCGTCCTGGGCACCATGTACCTGTACGGCTCCCGGGAATTCACCGAGCTCCTCCTGACCCAGCCGGTCCGCCGCCGCAGCCTCTTCCTGGGGCTCTTCACCGGCCTCGCGCTCCCCATGTCGGTGGCCTTCGTCCTGGGCACCGGCCTCCCCTTCTGGGCACACGGAGGACTGGCCGGGGGCACCGGATCCTCGCTACTCCTACTGCTCGGCACCGGGGTCGGGCTCACCCTGATCTTCGCCTCGCTCGCCTTCCTGATCGCGCTCTCGACCGAAGACCGGATCCGCGGCCTGGGCATCAGCCTGGGCGTATGGGTCTTCTTCACCGTCGTCTTCAACGGGCTCGTCATGCTGGCGATCTACATGCTGGCCGACTATCCGATGGAGAAGCCGGTCCTGGCGCTCTCACTCCTCAACCCGATCGACCTGGGGCGCATCCTGCTCCTCCTGTCCTTCGACATCTCGGCGCTGATGGGCTTCACCGGAGCCGTCTTCCGCCGCTTCTTCGGGAGTGGGCTGGGACAGGGCGTGGCGATCGGGGCCATGGCGGCCTGGGTGGTGATCCCCTTCGCCCTCGGGCTCCGCAGCTTCCATCGCAAGAACTTCTGAGAAGAGGGCCGCGGAGCCCTTTGCCCGCGTCGCCTCCGGCCGCCGTCGATCCACTCCCGACGCCCCGCTGCAGGCGCGACGCGGGGGGCATAGCTCAGGCCAGCCGCACCGCCGGGAACAGGACATTGTTCTCGAGGTGCACGTGGCGATGCAGGTCACCCTCGAACTCCTCGAGCTTCGCGTACATCGCGCGCCAGGTGGCGCAGGCTTCGGGGGGCGGGGTGAACTCCGAGGTGAGTGCGCGGATCTCGGCCATGAGCCCGCCGGCGTGCTCGTGCTCGGCCTCCATCTGCCCCAGGGCGGCCGATCCGCCCTCGCCGGCCCGGATGGCGGGAAACACCTCTTCCTCTTCGGAGCGCATGTGCGCCTCCATCTCTCCGGCGAGTTCACGGACCTTCACATCCACCTCGGTCAGCTCGGGCGTGTGGTTCCCGTGCACCCGTGCCACCTTCTCGGCAAATGCCAGGAGCACGGGGAGGCTGTCGCGGCAGTAGCGATGGTGCACGTTCACGATATAGTCGGCCAGGAAGCCCGGTTCCCACCCCCGCGGATCCGGAAGCCGGTCCGATCCGCGCGGCAGGTCGGCGGTGGTGAGCGCCGCTTCGAGCTCTTCGACCACGACTCCCTTGCGGGCACAGGCGTCCTCGACGGTGCGGCCGCCCCCACAGCAGAAGTCGATCCCGAACTGCTTGAAGACCGCGCCGCGGCGGTAGTCCTCAGCGACGACCTCGCCCACGGGGCGGGTGCGAAGCGATGCGGGAGCGGGGCCCGTCGAGGCCTCCTCTGAACGGGATCCGGCTGCGCTGGTGCGCGGCTCCGAGGGCTGGGTGCCGGGTGATGGTTCGGTGCGGGAGCTCATGTCTCCTCCTTGCAGGTGACGGTTCGAAGCCGGGCGAGAGAGGACCTCTCCCCGGAGCCCGAAAGATGATCGGTCCGGCCCCTTCGGGCTGTGACGCAGATCACACGGCCCGGGACCGGGCCAGACGCTATCATGAATTCATGATAAGATTTATGATGAATTCATCATAAACACGGGTCCCTGCCACCGCGGGGTGCTCCGGGGCCGAGCCGACAACCTCCTCAGCCTCGTTCCCGGCACCGGTGTACATACCCCGAAGGCCGGGCAGATGTGGTTTTGGTTCCCGGATTCACGTCAGTTGTCGAGATCGCAGGACGTTTGCCGCCACCTTGCCCGGAGTTGGGCGGGCGGCATAGGATGAGTGAATCCGACATCGGCCTCCCCACCATGGATCCGAGTGCGCCCCGAAGGCGGGGTCGCGCTGGAGCTGTCGGGTGCCGAGATGACCCCAGCCAGGAGATGGACCCATGAGGAATGATGTGCTGCATCCGGGGGGGACCTCCCCCCGTACGAGCGGGAAACGCAGGAACCGGAGAGGCCCTTCGCTCCTCCTCCTCGCCCTGCTGATCGCTCTGATGCCCGCCATCGAGGCGCAGGCGCAGGACTGGGTCACCAACCGGGGGGTCGAGATGGACCCGGAGCGGGCCCGGCAGCTCTACGTGAGCAACGACTCCGCCCTGCTCTTTCTGGGCCGGGACATCGAGGCCGATATCGAGAGGCGCATGGGGATCCAGGCCCGCTATGCCGAGGTTACCGCGGGGGTCGTGGATTTCCAGATGGTCGAGTACCCCAGCAGTGCAGATGGCCTGACCATTCCCGCCTACCTCTTTCAGCCTCTCGAGCCCCGGGGCGAGAACGGTCACCCCGCCCTCATCTGGGTACACGGAGGCGTCCGGGGTCTCTGGACCGCCAACTACTGGCCCTTCGTGCGCGAGGCCGTGGAGCGGGGCTACGTGGTCATCGCGCCGGAGTACCGGGGCAGCATCGGTTGGGGCGAGGAGCATCACGCGCTCTTC
>REBS01000169.1 GCA_007692605.1 Gemmatimonadales bacterium | reverse complement strand
CGGCCCGAGGGAATCCACCGGCTCATGGTCGAGAGCGTGAATGGCGGTGGGGTCGGGCTTCGCCGGCACCCCGAGACCGGCTCCCATCTCGCCCGCTCCGCATTTCTGTGGGATGCCGACCACCTCCTGGTCCAGTACCAGCCCAGGGCCGCTCCCGGCGCCGCCGACGAGCCGTTGCATCTGGAGAGCCGTCTGTTCAACCTGGAAAGCGGTGCCGAAGTGGACCGAAGCCGGGCGCTCCCCCTGCTGATGGCCGCCGACGGACCGCATGTCTTCGCAGTCGAGAACGAACCCTGGCCCCGAGTCCTCGTTCTGGAGCGCCGATAAAGGGTCGCCTGGAGGGCTCGGTCCCGGATCCTTCGGAACTCTCCACGGCCGTGGGGTTTCCGGAATTGCAGAATGTGGTCCATGCGCAGTGCACGGACCGGCAGTGGTGGATCCCGATCTCCAGGAGCGAGTGCACGTGCCCGACATTTCAATGGAGCGAATCGAGAAGGGCTTTCGCATCATGCCGAACTGGGAAGACCGCTATCGGTTCCTCGTCCAGCTCGGCCGGAAGCTCGAACCCCTCGAAGACGACCTCAAGGTCGAAGCCAATCGGGTTCGGGGATGCGCGTCGAACGTCTGGCTCGTGCCCGAACTCTCCGAAGACGATCCCCCCCGCATGACCTTCCGGGCCGAAAGCGACGCCCACATCGTCAAGGGCCTCGTGGCCCTCCTGATGGTGATCTACTCGGGGCGGAGCCCGGAAGAGATCCGGGAGCTGGATGCCCTGGAGATCCTCGAGCGGCTCGACCTGCAGGCTCACCTCAGCCCGAGTCGCAGCAACGGGCTCTTCGCGATGGTGGAGCGGATCCGAGCCCTGGCTTCCGCCGCGACCGGGCCCTGAACGGGAGCGGTTCAGCGGAACTTCTGCCGGCCACCGCCATACCCTTCATACCCCGCGCGTACTTTGAAACGAACGAAGGGAAGAGCCATGGCAGACCAGCACTCAGGACCCCACCCCCACGAGCACGGACCCGACTGCGGTCATACCGGGATTCGACACGACGGTCATGTCGACTTCCTGCATGACGGCCACCTTCATCACCCGGCTTCCAACGGTTCGATCGAGGAGCACAGGATCCCGGTCTCCGACAAGAACCCGGCGAAGCATGACCCCATTGCCGATGGGGGCACCCACGACAGCGATCATGTCCACGGACCGGGGTGCGGACACGAGGCCGTCCCGCATGGCGACCACACCTGCTACCTGGTGAACGGACGCCTGCACTACCCCCACGGTGACCACTGCGACGATCACGGCGCGGTGGAAGTCGTCTACGCGTCCGCCTGAACCGCGCCGCCGCGCGGGGACCTTCGACTCAGTTCCCCTGCGCAACCACCCGGGCTTCCGACGCCACGAAGTCGAAGTACCCCAGCATCATCTCGTCCCAGGTCTGTTCGCCGAACCGGACTTCGGCCGAGGGATCGGGATTGTAGGGGTTGTTCGCGGAGTTGTCGTACCACGCCGTGGCCCGGAGCACATCACCGGCCCGGACCCGGATGGGCTCGGCGGTGGTGTAGGTGAGCTGCCAGTCGAAGTTGTAGTTGGGCACGTTCAGGACGACCTCGTCCGTGCCGTCCGCGCGCACCAGGTCGTAGCGGAACGCCACTCCCCGCACGTGGGTGTGGGGGAAGAACGCCCGGATCTCTCCGTCTTCGCGGAAGGCGTGTTCGCCGGCGACCTCGTGGTTTTCCGCATAGGGTGGAATCACGAACCGCACGTTGAAGGCGGAACGGGTCTCCACCTCACGCGCCGGGGGCTCGTCGTGAAAGACGAAGCCGATCCGGGTCCGGTCCTCGACCTCTCGCCCATTGGGTGTGTAGTGCATCTGGAAGACCAGGGAGGATCCGGCGGGAATCCGCTTGCCCAGGGCCTCGCCGAAGTCGTCTCCCACCGCGCCGGGTGCCGTGGCGGCAAAGAAGCCGCGGACCCCTCCATCCTGCATCGTCTCCTGGCCGGGCTCCTGCACGAAGACCAGGGCATGGTGGGTCACCTCGGGGGCCGAGGGTCGGATCTCGAGCTTCCTGATCCAGCGGTCCTCCTCGAAGTTCGTGGGGACCACCACGTACTGGTAGGGCACCACCCCTTCCGCGGGGATGGTGATGGCGTCCCCGAACTCCAGGACCAGGTCCGGCTCCCCGATATTCCAGCCCTCGGCCCAGTTGCGATGTGCGACGGCCGTGACGGGATCCCCCTCGGGCGCGCCGCTGGCGATCCAGTCCAGGAGCGCCCTGCGGTCGGACTCGGAGATGCTCCGGTCATTGGCCCACTTCCCCACGCCGGGGTCGGCGTACCAGGGGGGCATGATCCCCTCTTCGACCACGAAGGTCAGCATCGCCCGATAGCCGAACACCTGTTCGTAGGTTTCGAGGCTGAAGGGGGCGATCCCCCCTTCCCGGTGGCATGCCACGCAGTTCTGCTGGACCACGCGGCTCGCCCGGTTGTGCCAGGTCAGTTCTTCCTGCCGAGCCTCGACGGGAGTCTCGCGATCGAACCCGAGGACGCACCCATGGACCTCCTCGGTCATACGGGTGGTCGGGAGCGTGCCGGCGAGGGTGGCCTGAAGCGCATCTTCCATCCAGGCGTGGGCAACCTGGGGGCGGTTGAAGCCCACTCCGTACTGATCGTCCACGGACCCTCGGTAGACCAGCGTCAGCGACTCGTCGAGCACGAGCACCTCGGTGGTGGCCCGAATCTGGAGCGCCCGCCCCCACGCCCCCTCGGGGTCGTGGATGTATCGGCCTTGGAACCCGAACTCCTCGATCTCGGCCCGAATGTCCTCCTCGGATTCATGGGGTCCCGGGTTGAGCCATATGAACTCGACCCCCTCGGCGGCCCACTCCGCCTCCATGCGGGCCAGGCGCGGGGCGTACCGGCCCGACACCGGGCACCCCGTGTCCCGAACGGCGATCACGACGGCCGGAGTGCCCCGGTACTGAGCCAGCGTCCCCTCGGCCCCATCCATGTCCGTGAAGGGCAGGTCGGGGACCAGCTCGCCTGGCCGAAAGCCGAAGGGCTCGACGTCGGAGGAGGCGTCGGCGTCGGGAGCGTCGCACCCGACGGCGGCCACGAGGAGCGCCAGGGTCAGGAGCAGGGGGACGAAACCGTGCAGCCGTGCTTTGGAGGAGGCCATCTGGGAAACTCCGGGAGCGGGGAGTGAGCGTTCTGAGTGGGGTCGTATCGAGCCGCATGGAGACGCGTGCCCGCACGCAGATGTTAAACAATGCTTCGAGAAGGGTCGTTTCGCAAGAACCCGAGATCGTCCTTTCTTCTGCCATGAAGCGCCCTCGCGCCTGAATGAAACCCTCTGGGGAGATGACTCGAGCCCGGTGTCCAAGGACCTTGCTTGTAGTTACATGTAGTAATATCTTGAGGGGTCTCGTCTTCCTCCCCTGGAGTCAAGCATGAAGATCCTTCACCCGCCGACCGTGCTCCTCGCGCTCCTCCTTGCCGCCTCGGCCTGCTCTGATGCGGCCGAACCGGAGGCTGAGGCGGGACCCCCGGTTCGCCCTGATACCCTTCCCACCGAGATACAGGCTGAGGTGGAGTCTCGGGGGAGTGCCGCCGCCGATGCCCTGGCTCAGGGTCTCGTGGGACGCCTTGCGGAGGCGATCGACGAGCAGGGAACCGTTGGGGCCGTGGACTTCTGTTCGGCCGAAGCGATGGAGTTGACCCGTGACATTGCCGAAGACCACGACGCCTCCCTCGAGCTGAAGCGCACCACGACCCGTTGGCGGAATCCCGACAACGCCCCCGACGAGGCCGAGGCGAGGGTGCTCGAGTACCTGGAGGCCCTCGAGGCCCGGGAACCCGGATCCGCTCCGGCGGCTCTGACCGCCGCCGGCCCCGACGGCTCGCCCCGCTTCTACCGGGCGCTGCGCACGGCTCCCATGTGCCTGCAGTGCCACGGCGCCGAGGCCGACCTCGATCCGGAGGTGCGGCGAATCCTCGAGGCACGCTACCCCGAGGATCGCGCGGTGGGGTATTCGGAGGGCGAGTTTCGTGGTGTGATTCGAGTGAGCTTCCCGGCGGACTCCGCCTCCCCCTGATCTTCGGCGGCGACGACGGGGAGGGGATCGGCCCACGGGACCCCTCCACACCCAGAGCCATCTTGCGGTGAGCTTCGGATCCCGTATTGTATGCAGTACACTATTATACGACTCCGACCTCTTCGATCGAGATGCCAGCCGTGCCTGCACATGCCCCACTCGCCTCGTTGCTCCTGCTGGCGCTGATCACCGCCGTCGGAGCCCCGTCCCTGGGGGCTCAGCAGCACCCGATCCCGGACTCTCGCGAACGGACGGTGATCGCCACCCCGGTCACGGGCCCGATCGAGATCGACGGTCGTCTGGACGAGCCGGACTGGGCCGCCGCACCGGTGGCCGGTGACTTCCTTCAGGTGGAGCCCTTCGAGGCGCAGCCGGCCCTTCAGCCGACCGAGGTCCGGGTGCTGTTCGATTCCGAAAACCTGTACATCGGTGCCCGGATGCATGGCGATCCGGCCCTCATTGCCCGGCAACTGACCCGGAGGGATGCGACGGGACGGGCGGCCGGATATTTCGAGTTCTCGCTCGACCCGAACCTGGACCGCACGACGGGCTATACCTTCTGGGTCACGGCTGCTGGGGTACAGGGCGACCGGTTCCACTACGGTGACACGGAGTCGGACGACTCCTGGGATGGGATCTGGGAATCGGCGGTGACGATCGACGACGAGGGGTGGGTGGCCGAGATCCGCATCCCACTGTCCCAGGTTCGCATCCAGCCATCGGCTGCCCCCCAGGTCTGGGGTGTGAACTTCGCCCGTCAGCGAGTCGCCGACAACGAGCGGAGTGAATGGGCCTTCGTACCTCAGGGCACCCATGGAGTGGTGAGCCGCTGGGGACGCCTCGAGGGCCTGCACTTCACCGACCAGCGGCGCTACGCCGAGATTCTTCCGTACGTGCTGGGGGGCGCCGAGTTCGGCCCTTCGGTTCCGGGCGATCCCTTCTTCGACGGATCCGACGCGCGGGGCCGGGTGGGGGCGGATGTCCGCTACGGGCTCGGCTCCACCTTCGTCCTCGACATGGCACTCAACCCGGACTTCGGGCAGGTCCAGGTGGATCCGCGGGTGATCAACCTGTCGGCGTTCGAGACCTTCTTTCCCGAACGACGCCCGTTCTTCACCCGCGACGACTCGCTCTTCGACTTCTCGTTGCTGGGCCCTCGAAACAACCTCTTCTACTCGCGTCGCATCGGCCGGAGTCCACAGGGCCGCGCATCCCCCGCCGCCGACTTCACGAGTGTGCCCGACGAGACGACGATCCTGGGCGCCGCGAAGGTGACCGGTCGCACCGATGCAGGGCTGTCGGTCGGTGGGCTTCTGGCCATCACCGGCGAGACCCTCGGACGCGAATGGTACGCTTCCGATGACCGGTTCGAGTCGGTTCCGGTCGAGCCCCGGACGACCTATGCGACCGCCCGGGCGCAGCAGGATCTGCGCGAGGGGCAGAGTCGGATCGGTGCGATGGTGAACCTGGTGACGCGGGACCTTCCGGCCGAGGGCGTCCTGGACTTCCTGCCCCGGCGCGCCGTGACCGGGGGGATCGACTTCGAGCACGCCTGGGCGGACCGGGAATGGGCGGTCTCGGGACTCGTGGCCGGAAGCCACGTCTCGGGCGACCGGGAGGCGATCTTCCGCCTGCAGACCTCTCCGCTCCACAACTTCCATCGGCCCGACCAGGACTACCTCACCCTCGATCCCGAGGCCACCTCGCTCACGGGCACCCAGTGGCGCGTCGCCCTGAATCGTCAGAGCGGCCGGCACTGGACCGGGGGCGTGTGGGTCGGGCGTCGCGGGCCCGGCTTCGACGTCAATGACCTGGGCTTCGTGACCGAGACCGAGTGGGTCAACGTGGGGGGGCGACTGAACTACCGGCAGCCGGAGCCCGGTCGGCTGTTTCGGAGCTGGGGCGTGAACGTGTTCACCTTCCAGGACTTCCGACACAGCGTGCTCGACGACCTCTTCTCCGCCTCGGCGTGGGGCGACGCCCGCAAGGACGCCACCGTGCGCGGCAGTGCCAGCTTCACCTTCATGAACTGGTGGGAGATGGAACTCGGCCTGCAGCGGTCGCCCGAAGTGCGTAGCGACATGCTGACCCGCGGGGGCCCGCTCATGATCGATCCGTCATCACGTGAAGTGAGCGCCAGCGTCAACACCGACGCACGGGCACAGGTGAGCTGGGGTGCGTCGGTCGCACACGAGTCGGGGGGACGCGGAGGCTGGGGCACCGAGCTCGGCGTGAGTCTCGACGCGCGGCCCACCGATCGCCTCGCACTCAGCCTCTCACCCTCGTATCAGCGGTCCCTGGACCCGGTCCAGTACGTCACCCAGGTCCCCCGGTCAGGGTACGAGCCGACCTTCGGCGGCCGGTACTTCTTCGGTGATCTGCGACGCGAGCAGTTCGCGATGGACACGAGCGTCGACTTCATCGTCTCGCCGAGCCTGAGCCTGCAGATCTTCGCTCAGCCCCTGATCGCGGCGGGCGAGTTCCTGAACTTCAAGCAGCTCGCGAGTCCGGGGAGCTTCGATTTCCTGGTATTCGAGGAGGGTGATCCCGGGGCATCGGACGGCGCGGGCCCAGCGTGCGCGAGCGGGGACTATTGCCGGAGCGGGGGGCGGATCCTCCTCGACTACACGGGCGACGGCCAGACGGACCTGGCCATGGGTGAGCAGGACTTCAACATCCGCTCGCTGCGGGGCACGGCGGCCCTTCGCTGGGAGTACCGGCCCGGCTCCCGGGTCTACCTGGTCTGGCAGCAACGCAGACAGAGCCGGGAACTCCTCGACGGCTTCGACTTCTCTCGAGACGCCCGCGGGATCTTCGATGCCGCCGGCGAACACATCTTCATGATCAAGGTGGACTACTGGCTGGACCTGTGACCCGGGAGGGCCCGCGGCGGAGGTCAGGTCCCTTTTGCGCACAACCCGCTACGTGGTTCACTACGACCCCCCTTTCCCCCCAGTCATCGCCATGCGACACATACGCCCTACCCCCTCGTCTCTCCTCATCGCCGCCGCGGCGCTCCTGTTCCTGGCCAGCTGCGGTGACAGCAGCACCGAACCCACGATCGAGGTGGGACCCGAGATCGACCTTTCCGAGATCCAGCCGGCCGATCAGGTCCAGTTCGATGTGGAGTGGGCTCCGAACACCATCGTGGCCGAAGAATCGGACGTGTTGAGCGATGTCGAGGACCTGTGGGCGCCCGACGGCGTGTATCGGGTCGTGCCGGACTCCCCGCTCCTGGATGGCCTGTCCACCGGGGATCTGGTGGTCTGGCCCCAGCTCGGGATCTTCAACATCCTCGGGATCCAGGACCGGGGGGACGTGGTCGAGGTGGCCACGGAGTGGGCCCGCTTCTCGGATGCGGTGACCGAAGCCGACATCCGGTTCCAGCACGCCCTCACCTCGGGCCCCCGGGGCCGAGCGATCGGGGTGGCGCCGGCGGGCGCGGAGCCTGCGCAGCAGCCCGAGGGGGTGGCCTTCGGGGTCCTGGCCAGCAGCGGCCCGATCCGGATCACCGAAGACGGGGTCTCCTTCTCCCCCAGCGGGGGAGGGTATTCGGTGAGTCTGGGCGCCTCGGGAGGCCAGGTTGCGCTCGACGTCACCGCGGGAGGCAGCGGTCTCGAGGCGTCTCTCGCGGGAACCATGAGTGGCATGGAGGCCGATGGGATCATCCGACTCGATCCCACGGCCGAGGACCCGGACCCCGCGATCGGCCTCTTCTTCAACGACATCACCCTTGACATCGACGGCGAGGTGAAGCTCTCGGACTCCCGGGGCTCCGCCACCATCGCTCCGAACGCCTCGCTGGTCTTCCCCTTCAGCATCGGGCCCATTCCGGCCTTCGTGGCGGTGAGCACCCGGTTCCAGATCCGATCCTCGATCTCCCGCGTCGACACGGAGCTCTCGGCTTCCGCCGGCTTCTCGGCCACGGGGGATGTGGCCGTGGGCCGGAACCCGGACGGGCGCTTCGCCGCCCAGGGAGCCATCAACCGATTCGACACACGGGGACCGGACTATTCCTTCGAGGTCTCGAACACCACGGGCATGGGCTTCGACTTCGACGCGCCCCGGATCACCTTCGGCCTGGGACGCCCCGGGCTGAGTCCGGTGGCCATCTACGGCACCCAGAGCGCCGAGCTGACCTTCAACGTCACCTTCAACACCAATGCCGAATGGTGTGCCAGGGCCTCCCTGGGTGGCGCGGTCACCGTGGGCGGCGAGATCAACGCCTTCGTCTGGTCGGCCGGCACGCAGCGGGTGATCTCGCAGCGTGACGGCCCCAGCCGTCAGGAGGGCCCCGGCTGCTCCGGTGGCCTGCTCTTCGAAGAGGTCGTGGAGTCGATGTACCGGGCCGATGGACACGCCCGAGCGGGGCAGGTGGGCCGGTTCTGAGCCCCGCCGGATGTCACCGGGCCGACATTGGCCCGGCGGGCTCGAGCAGGAAGGCTCGCGTTTGACCGTCCTTCAGGCCGTACCCGACGATCTGACCTCGATCGTTGATCCCCATTGCCGCGCGCAGGTCCCAG
>REBS01000045.1 GCA_007692605.1 Gemmatimonadales bacterium | reverse complement strand
CTGTAGTGCTTCAGACCCTTTCGGACAAATGGGCTGATTTCAGGAGTTGCACTTTTCCAGCGAGTCATGCCGCGGCCTGAAGCCGCTTTTCGTTCTTCTCTCTTCTTCGTTGCCTGCCTTTCGCCAGCTTCTCGTTGCGCTCCTCGATCCGCTCGTCCGGGGCCCCCGCGTAGAACTCCGCGGGCGGCAGGTAGTGGAGCGAGGCGTGCAGCCGGTTCTCGTTGTAGTGCTTCACCCAGCGGCCGATGATCTCTCGTGCCCGGCCGAGGTCGTGCAGGTCCTGATCGCCCAGCGCCTCGCGCGTCGAGCGATGAAGGCGCTCCACCCGCCCGTTCGACTCCGGATGATAGGTGCGGATCCGGATGTGCTCCAGGTCGAACTGACGCACCAGCTGCTTGAAGTCCTTCGCCGTGAACTGGCTCCCATTGTCCGTCACGATCTGGGGCGTCGCGCCCGTCTTCTCCAGCGCCTCCTGGATCACCAGCCGTACGTCGTTCGCATGCATCGTGCTCAACAGCTCCCAGTGCACCACGTACCGGCTGTACGCGTCCAGCACGTTCACCAGGAAGTACCACGTGTCCTGGACCCGCAGATACATGATGTCCGTGTGCCATCGCTCGTTCGGCTTCGTCGGTTCCGGAGGCGGCTCACCTTTGCTCGAGCTCCGTTTCCATCGGTACAGCAGGTCCTGATCGCGCAGGATCCGGTAGACGCTCGACGGGCTCACGTAGGCCACGTCCTCGTCGACCATCTGCCAGCAGAGCCTGCGATAGCCGTCCTGCGGATGATCCAGCGCGTACTGAACGACCGCTTCCTTCTCCTCCGGCAGGATCGTATGCAGCGACCGGCAGGCGGGAGTCTGGTCCTCCAGACGGGCCTGCTCGTCTCGCTGCCGCCAGTCGTAGTAGCGCGACCTCGGCACCCCCAGTGCCTTCAGGATCCGCTGGATCGTCCAGCCGGTCCTCTGCCGCGCCACTTCCACGATCCGGAGCACCTCCTTCTTCTCATCCGACGAGAACCGGCTGTTCCGGTTGAGCGCTAGATCCCCTTTTTATACCCCAGGTTCTCTTCCACGACCTCGGCGATGATCCGGCTCTTCGTCTGGACCTCTTCGCGCAATCGCTCGATCTCCTTGTCCTTCGCTCCGCGATCCTTTCTCCGGCCTTTCAGCGCCTCCCGCATCCCTTCTCTCGCCTGGCGTTCCCACCGATAGTACGTCGTCCCATCCACCTGATGCCGACGCAGCACTTCCGCCACCGTCGTCCCAGGATCGCGCGCCTCCTCCAGGATCCGCAGCTTCTGCTCCACCGTGAACCGTCTCGGCTTCTTCTTTCCCATGATCTGTTCTCCCCTCTCTGAATCCCCGGTCACTCACCGGGCAGAGGGAAAAGTGTCACTCCTTCAGCCGCCCCGAAAGTCCGATTTCGGCTGAACCATTACATGACCAGCAACGCGGTGATCATCGACACCCGAACCCACGAGGTCATCGAGGAGATCGAGTGGGTCGGAAAGACCCCCGATATCGTGAGCATGTCGCCCGACGGGAGACACGCCTACATCACCCTGCGTGGACCGAATCCGGTCACCATGCCCCATGTGGCCGTGGGGGAGACCCCGGGGTTTTCGGTCTTCGACATCGCCACCCGGGAGAAGCTTCGTCTGGTCGAGCCCGCCCGGGGGAATCCGGCGAGCGACTTCCACGGAATTGCCGTGCGCCCGCTCGGAGCCAACGGACCACGGTGAGTCGGGCGGGCGGCCGCCGCGACGATCGAGATCGGCACGAAGACGAGGTCCTTGAGCCCATCCAGTGCGAGCTTGACCTGAAAGATTACGAGGTCTCGCAGGATCACCCGGCGGGTGCGGGATTCTGTGGTCATTGGAGTTGCCGGTGGTGGGGTTACGGGAGGCCGAGGGTTCCTCGGAACCCGTGAGACCTCGACGTTCGCGGGTCTCGTCACCCCGTACGGAGGGAGGTCGGCAGTGGTTTCAGCGATGCGGAGTGGGAGCCACCGCTCATCGTTCTTCCGGTGGACCTCGATCGTCGGCCTCTGCGTCCTCCCCCGCCTCGAGCCGCTCCATCAGCGCTTCAACATTGTGCTTGATCGAGTCGATGTCGGCGCGCATGTGTTCACGGTAGGCCTTTTCCCAGTGATAGTAGTCGCTCGTTTCGCGGTCCATCACGGCCACGATCACCCCCACGAAAAGATTCATGATCGTGAAGGTCGCGACCAGGATGAACGACACGAAGTAGATCCAGGCCCAGGGATATACCGCGAGCACGGCGTCGGCGATATCCGGCCAGTCTTCGAGCGTCATCACCATGAACAGGGTGTACATCGAGGTGAACAGGTCACCGAAGTACTCCGGGACCGCCTCGCTGAAGAGGTTTGTCCCTATGATCGCCGACACCACGTTGATGAGCAGCAGGAGCACGATCACCCACGAGATCCCGGGCACGGCCGCGACCAGCGCCTCGCCCACCCTGCGGAGCTGGGATACGCCCGAGAGGACCCGAAGGAGTCTCAGGGCGCGCAGGATGCGAAGTGCCGAGATTCCGGTGACGGTGCCCGGGGCCGAGATGACCACGACGAAGAAGTCGAAGAGACTCCATCCATCGCGAAAGAACGATCGTCCGTTCGCGATGATCCGCAACGCAATCTCGACGATGAAGATCCAGACGATCACCCGGTCCAGGAGCTGCAGGAGATGGCGGGTCCCCTCACCGATCCCGGGCATGACGTCGACCGCCAGGATGATCCCGTTCAGGAAGATCAGAACCAGGATTGAATGCTGGAACCGAGTTCCGTTGACGATGGTCGCGAGTCGTTCTCGCACCGTGTGGAACCTCCGTATGGTAGCCCCCGACTGCGGCAGAGTCGGGGGCGCGTCAGTGGCCCCGCCCCGCTCCTGGGTGGTGAGTGCGGCGCCTTCCAGTCGACGAACGGACGACTGAATCCGCCGATCCAGGGGGCAACCTAGAGCCAGCGGCCCCGAATCGCCAAGAAGCTGAAATCGGAGATCCCCACGGTCGGGCACCGGAGCGTCCGCAAAGTCCCGTCTTCCCCCGCCGAGCCACGGGTTGCTTTCCGTGCGGGCAGGCTTCGACCATGTTGGGGTTTGCCCGACGCTCACCCATACCTGCGACCTGCCCGATGAGCTACTGCCAGATCGCCCCGGACCACCCCGTTCACGGGCCCTACCACGCCGAGGAGTACGGCTTTCCACTCTTGACCGATGCGGAGTTCTTCGAGCGACTGATCCTCGAGATCAACCAGGCGGGGCTCTCCTGGCTGACGATCTTGAATAAGCGGGACGGGTTTCGGACGGCCTACGAAGGATTCGACATCGACCGCGTGGCGGCTTATGGTGGGGCGGATCGCGCTCGACTGCTGAGTGACGCTTCGATCATCCGAAACCGCCTCAAGGTCGATGCCGCGATTCACAACGCGCGGCAGTTCCTCCCGATCCGGGAAGAATACGGGAGCTTCCGGGGCTGGCTCGCCGCGCACCACCCGCGGTCGAAGGCGGAGTGGGTCAAGCTCTTCCGTTCCCGGTTCAAGTTCGTTGGGGGCGAGATCGTGGGCGAATTCCTGATGAGCACCGGGTACCTTCCCGGTGCCCATACCCCGGAATGTCCGGTTTACGAGCGCATCCTGGCTTTGCGGCCTCCCTGGGTCGAGGTCCGGGAAGAGGCCGGCTGAGCTCGCGTATCCCGGTCAGGTCGGTGTCCGGGGTATCGAGGCGATGGGGGTTCGAAGCGTCGTGGACCGCTTTCTTGCTCCCGCTCGGCTCGACCCGTTACCGGCCCTCGTCTCCGTACTTCACCGCGATGCTGTCCAGACCGGCCCGAATGGCCTCCCGGGTCAGCCAGCGACCGTCCGCCACCACCCCCACCGGGTCCTGGAGCCGGGCCATGTCCTCGAGGGGGTTGCCGTCCACCAGGAGTAGATCCGCGCGTTGTCCCGCCTGGACCGTCCCGAAATCACCGGGCTGGCCCAGCGAGGAGGCCACGTACTCGCCCACGGCCCGTGTCCCCGAGACCAGGACCTCGTAGGGCGACATGCCGGCATCCAGCATGAGGGGAATCTCCCGATGCAGGGCGAAGCCGGGCACGTTGAAGAGCTGCGGGGAATCCGTCCCCATCAGGATGGGGACGCCCGCCGAGTGCGCGGCCCGCAGGAAGTCCTGTCGCATGGCACGGTGAGCGGCGTCGGAGGCCGGGGTAATCTCGGGGTTCCGGCGCCGCTGCTCCGCCTGGTTCCGGTAGCCCATCCGCTGCCCCTCGGAGATGTACTGGAACTCCGGAAGGGCCAGGAGCGAATCGGCATCGACGTACCCGTTCAGATGGTTCCAGAGGTACTGGGTGGGCACCTGCCAGACGCCGGCCCGGGCCAGGCGCTCGACCAGCGCCTCGAGCTTCGCTGGGTCGGTGGCTGCGAAAACCTCCTCGCGGGGGGTGTCCTCGGAAAGGTCGTCGCGTCGGGTCGCCTGGAGAAAGCCGTCGAGATGGTCGATGGTGGCCATCCCTGTGGCCACGGCGTGGTCGATTCCCACGTCGGCGGGGATGTGGCCGGCCCAGGTGATCCCCACCTCCCGGGCGACCTCGACCATCCGGTCCCAGCTGTCGCGCGGGACCCCCGGGTGGATCTTCAGGAAGTCGTAGCCCGCCTCGGCGTGGGCCCGGACGAGGGCCTCGGCCGCTTCAGGGGTGGGGGCCGTGTTGGCATTCACCGAGGGGGCACCCACGTAGAAGCGGGGGCCCAGCACCTCGCCCCGGCGGAGCTCCTCGCGGAGTTCGAGCTGGTACGGGGCGCCCAGCATCCCGCGGATCGTGGTGATCCCGTTGGCCAGATAGAGGAAGAGGTACTCCTCGACGAGTTCCCGCGGAGGGTCCTGGCCCGGGGGGACATGGGCATGGATCTCGGCCAGGCCGGGAAGGAGAAAGCGCCCGGAGCCGTCCACGCGAAGGGCTCCATCCGGAACGTCGACCTGCCCGCTCGGCCCCATCGCCACGATCCGCCCGTCGCTGACCACCACCGTCTGCGCCGGCAGCACGGCCCCGGCGTCGCCCTCGTCGGCCGCGGTCATCGGCAGCACGTTCACGTTCTCGAAGGCCAGGGTGGCGCGGTCGGGCACGTCGTGGAGCTGGGCGTGGGCAGGAGTCCCGACGAGGAGCAGGACCATCGCGAGGAGCAGCACGGGGAAACGGCAGCGAACGCCGTGGGAGCCAGCGGCGGCTCGCGAGGTGGGCCGAGGGCTTGGCAACCGGACATGAACGAACATGGCAGTGCCTCCAGGATGTGCGCAGACGTCGATGGCCACGTGGGGCCCGGGACGGAGTAATCTGAATATATCCCCGAGTTCGGTCTCCGGCATCCCGGTCGGCACGGCGCGCGAACGCCGACGAACCTCGGTGTCAGGAGCCTATAGCCGCTCGGGTGGGCTGGGGAGGGCGAGCTGGGCTTCTGCCCGTGCCCGGGCGAGCGTCTCTCTCGAGACCCGGCCCCGCGAGTCGTCGGGCGGGAAGATGGAGATGACGTATTCGGCGTACAGAATCGCCTCGTGGGGCCGTCCCATCTCGATGAGGGTCAGGGCCAGGCCGTGCTTCGAGTAGGCGATGGGGATCGGCTCATCCGGCTGGTGCAGTTGTCGTAGCGCCAATGCCTCGCGGAAGGCGGCCTCCGCCTCGTCGAGCCGGCCCAGGTCCCGCAGGACCCCCGCCCGATTGTTCAGCAGGGTGATCGAGGTGGTGTGGCCTTCGCCGCCCCATGCGCGGTGGGACTCCAGCGCCTGCCGGAGCAGGGTGTCGCTCGCCACCGGATCGGTGTCTTCGAGTGCGAGCGCCATGTCGCTCAGCGCTGCACTCACGAGTCCGTGGTCGGGCCCCAGAATCGAGCGCCTCAGCACCAGGCTCTCTTCCACCCGAGGCAGGCATGCGAGGTCGTTGGTGCCGTAGCACGATGTTACGAGGGCGGTCGCCAGGGAGAGATGGGCCAACTCCCCCTCCTCTTCGCGCAGCATGGCGATCGCGCGGTCGAAGAGCGCCTCCTTCAGCTCGGGGTCCTGGGACCAGTTCAATTCCCGCGCGTACCGGGTCAGGAAGATCCCCAGGCCGACCGGGTCCGTGGCGTAGCGGGCCTCGGAGCGTGGGTAGAGCTCTCGATATCCCTCGCGGGCGTCGGGCCCCCTTCGGATCAGCGCGAGCTGCAGCTGGTGATCGAACCACCGATCCGGGTCGGCGTCCGGTATGGCCTCCAAGGCGGCCATCGCCTCTTCGGAGAGCTCCAGCGCCCGGCTTCGCACGTTCATCATCCGGTAGATCTCGGCGACGTTGAAGAGCAGGTCGGCCCTCAGGTCGGGATCCGCCACCAGGTCGGTACGGGCCACCTCGGCCCCCGCGTTGAGGATTTCGCGCGCGGTGACGGCCTCTCCCAGCGAGCCCCCCGGATCGGCGCGCTCGAAGGCGCTGAGCAGAAGTCCGGTGACCTGCGCGGCGCGAGCGGCCTCCCGCTCGGCGCGATCCCGCTCCAGGCTCACGACCCGGGCGTATTCGTCGGAGGCGCGTGCGGCTTGAAAGGACACCGTGGTCAGTCCGAGCAAGAGGGCCGCGGATGCCGCCACGGCCGCCGATCCGGCCTTGTGGCGTCGTACGAATCGCGAGGCCCGATAGACCCAGGTCTGAGGGCGCGCAACCACCGGGTGCCCGCGCCGCTCCCGTCGCAGGTCGTCGGCCAGGTGGCGCGCCGTCGGGTAGCGGGATTCGGGATCCCGGTCGAGGGCCTGCAGCACCACCGCATCGAGATCGCGGCCCACGCCACGGGCGCCGGGATGACGGCTCGGCGGGGTGGGCTCCGACGTGGAGACCCGCTTGAGAAGCTGGGTCGGGGTCAGCCCGGCCAGTTCGTGCGCCCGCTCGCCCCGGGTCAGAAGGAGATACAGGAGACATCCGAGCGCGTAGACGTCGGATGCGGTGGTGACCGGCTCCCCATGGAGCTGCTCGGGGCTCGCCCACTCCCGGGTCAGCGGACCGCTGCCGGCCTGCGTAATCTCGGGGAGCCGTCCGGCAGCTCCGCTCTCCCCCGGATCCTCGGGCTCCAGGACCTTTGCGATCCCGAAATCCAGGAGCCTGGCTCTCCCCGAGGCATCGACCAGGATGTTCGACGGCTTCAGGTCCCGGTGCACCACGAGATTGTTGTGGGCGTACGCCACCGAGTCACAGACCTGAAGGATAAGGTCGATCCGCTGATCGAGCGTGGCGTCATGCGCCTCGCACCACTCGTCGATCGGGACCCCCTCGACCAGCTCCATCACGAAGTAGGTCGTTCCGGTCTCGGTGACGCCCCCGTCGATCATCCGGGAGATGCCCGGGTGCTCGAGCCGGGCCAGGATCTGCCGCTCGGCCAGGAAGCGCGTGTGCAGGGGCCCCAAAACCGTGTCGGAGAGGATCTTGATCGCCACCCGCTGGTCGAAGGTACCGTCGGTCCGCTCCGCGCAGTAGACCGTTCCCATCCCGCCCCGGCCGATCTCGTCGAGGATCGTGTAGGGACCGACCTGGTCTCCGGCCCCGAGCCCGTCCGGCTGGACGGGCCTGAACCGCGATGCGAGGGCGTCGAAATAGGTGTCCGCCCCCGCGGATGCCCGCAGGAGCCGGGCGACCTCCTCGGCCAGCTCGGGGTCCTCTTCGCGAAGCGACCCGAGGCGGGACTCCCACTCGGCCTCCGGACGCTCCCGGAGCTCGTGAAAGGCCTCTTCGACCCGATCGTCGAATCCATCGGGGGGGCGGGGATCCACCTCAGCCCTCCTCGAGTTCGGCCTTGAGCCATGCGCTGGCCATGGCCCAGTCACGTTCGACCGTCCTGGGGGAGACGCCGAGGACCTCGGCGATCTCGCACGCCGGGAGACCCACGAAGAAACGGTACTCCACCACCCGGGTGCGCCGCGGCGAGATCTCCTCCAGCCGCTGGAGGGCCTCGTCGAGTGCGATGACTTCGTCGGCGATCTCGGGGGCGACCGGGTTCACGTCATCGAGATGCAGGTTCGACGCCGGTCCCCCACGCTTCTGGGCGGAGCGCTTCTGTGCGTAGTTCAGCAGGACCTGTCGCATCGCCAGGGCGGCGACCGCGAGGAAGTGGGCCCGGTCCCGCCAGTCGGCCCCCACGGCCGAGGCCAGCTTCAGGTAGGCCTCGTGAGCGATCGCGGTCGCACCCATCGTGAGATCCCCCTCCCAGCAACCGCGCTGCTGGTACGCGATGGCATGAAGCTCGTCGTAGAGCGTCGAACACAGCTCGTCGAAGGCCTCGCGGTCTCCGGACCGTACCCGCGCCATCAACTCGGTAACCTCCGTCATCGGCCCTCAGCCCTCAGCCCGGGAGACTCGGTGCTCCGCGTGGTCGCGAAGCGGGACCGGCTCATCCGGTCCGGAGGGAGGCCCCGACCGACCTCCCGAGGGCAACGTACGGACCCGGTCGAGGTAAGGACAGTGTGGAGGCCGACATCGGCGGGATGACGGAAGCGGGGGTCTATCGGATCGCCTCCTCTTCCAGACACCCGTGTTCCGGAGCACTCACGCGTCGCAGGGCTTCGGCTTCGCCGCGGACCAGGCGGTGGGCGCGCATCCGGGGAAGATTCCAGCTGCGCCAGTCGAGCTTCGGGGCATGTCCCCAACGGTCCAGCAATCGTCGGGCGACGATGCACCGGGAATCCTCGGGCAGCCCCGGCAGCACGCCGAGCAGGGTGGGCACGGCGTCGGCACTGAGCGAGGCGAGATACGCCGCGTCGAAGCCGGGGCCGACCGGGGCCCCGGATGCATCGGTGTCGAGAGCGATCGCCGCATGGGCCAGGTTGGTCCGGACGATCACCGCGTCCGGGTT
>REBS01000110.1 GCA_007692605.1 Gemmatimonadales bacterium | reverse complement strand
TCCGTGAGGGCGGCCGCACCGTGGGTGCCGGCGTCGTCACCGAGATCATCGAGTAGACGATCGCGCCGAAGGGGCCGGGTTCGCCGAGGGGCGAGTCGACCCCGACATGACCTCCCCCGGGCTCCGAAGGGATTCGGAACGTCCGGGGGAGGTTGCCTGTCCCCGGGATTCGCGATCATAGAGGACGGCCCCCCGGCCGAATGGCCGGGGCGCCGATCAATGAGCAGGAGGACATCGGATGGCTCGGGACCAGATCACCCTCGCGTGCCCGGAATGCGAGGAGCGGAATTACAGCACGAAGAAGAACAAGCGCCTCCATCCCGAGCGGATCGAGCAGCGCAAGTATTGCCCCAGGTGCCGGACCCATACGGTCCACAAAGAAACCAAGTAAGAGGGCCTCATGGTAGATGCAATCAAGCGGACCGGGGAGTTCCTCGAGGAGTGCTACATCGAGCTGCAGCGGGTCACGTGGCCCGACTGGCCACAGCTCAAGAACGCCACGCTGGTCGTGATCGTCTTCTGCCTGATGGTCTCCCTGGTCATCTGGCTCATGGACATGGCTTCCCGGTTCGGGATCGACGTGATCATGGGCCTCTTCGGAGTCTGAGGACCCTTATGGCGGACGCCAAGTGGTACGCGGTCCAGAGCTATTCCGGACACGAGAACAAGGTCCAGCGCCTCATTGAGCGAAAGATCGAGGAGGAAGAGGGCGAGACTCCCGAGGAGAAGGAGATCCAGGCGGTTCTGGTCCCCACCCAGGAAGTGTTGGAGATCAAGGATGGCAAGCGGGTCACCGTCACCAAGAGGCTCTACCCGGGCTATGTGCTCGTGAAGATGGTCCTCAACGAGAGGACGCAGCACGCGATCAATACGATCCAGGGAATCATCAAGTTCGTCGCCTCGGGGCCTGAGCCGCAGCCGCTCCGGGAAGAGGAGATGAACAAGATCCTCGGGATCGAGGTCGAGGGCGCGGAGGATGACGAGGAAGACGTGCCGTTCCATGTGGGGCAGGTGGTGGAGATCACCGCCGGACCCTTCACCGAGTTCTCCGGAACGGTGCAGGACGTGTTCCCCGACAAGGGGAAGGTGAAGGTCGAGGTGTCGCTCTTCGGGCGCCCGACCTCGGTGGAGCTGGACTTTACGCAGCTCGAGGGATTCTAAGACACTCCTCCACTTCCGAGGGCCCGTGCGCGGGTCCGCAGGGCGGGTGGGGGCTGACGGAACGATCGCCTCAAGGGCGAGAAGCGGGACGGGAAGACTATGGCGAAGAAAGTCGCGGGATTCATCAAGCTCCACGTGCCGGGAGGCCAGGCGAACCCTGCTCCCCCGGTGGGTCCGGCGCTGGGTCAGCACGGCGTGAACATCATGGAGTTCTGCAAGCAGTTCAACGCGCAGACCCAGCAGCAGTCCGGACTGACGATCCCGGTGGAGATCACCGTCTTCGCCGACCGTTCCTTCACCTTCATCACGAAGACGCCGCCCGCGGCTGTTCTCCTGAAGAAGGCCGCCGGGCTCAGCAAGGCCTCGGGTGTCCCCAACCGCGACAAGGTCGCATCGGTCACGGTCGATCAGTTGAAGGAAATCGCGGAGACCAAGATGGCCGACCTGAATGCCCGTGACGTCGATGCGGCCGTGCGGATGATCGCCGGCACCGCCCGTTCCATGGGGATCACGGTCGCCGACTGATGCCGGACAGAAGTTGAATCGCCGGAGGGGCCGGATGGGGTTTCGTCTCCGTCCTCCCTTCCGTTCGGATCGGAGTGCCAAAGGTGGCCTTCGATCATATCCCCCGGAGTGATCCGGGGCGCCCGCCGAACCACCCACTGCGAGCCGCCAGGGGTGGGAGGGTTGAAAAGAACGGCTCGGATATCATGCCCAGACAGGGAAAGAAATATCGCGATGCCCGCGAGAAGTTGCCGCGCGGCGTCAGGTTCCAGCCCGGTGAGGCGTTGGAACTCTTGAAAGATCTCGCTTTTGCAAATTTCGACGAGTCGGTCGAAGTGTCGACTCGTCTCAGCGTCGATCCGCGGAAGGCCGATCAGATCGTGCGGGGCACCGTCGCCCTGCCGCACGGAACGGGTAAGTCGGTGCGAGTCCTCGCAATCGTCGAAGGGGACAACGCTCAGGCCGCGACCGATGCCGGCGCCGACTACGTCGGAACCGAATTCGTCGACCAGATCAAGGACGGCTGGCTCGACTTCGATGTGGTGGTCACGACCCCCGATCAGATGGGGAAGGTGGGGCCGCTGGGTCGGGTGCTTGGGCCGAGAGGCCTGATGCCGACGCCGAAGGCGGGCACCGTGACGATGGATGTGGGTCGCGCGGTGTCCGAGATCAAGGCGGGTAAGATCGAATACCGTGTCGACAGGACCGGAAACGTGCATGCGCCCATCGGGAAGGTTTCGTTCGAGCTGGATCAGCTCTCCGAGAACCTCGCGGCCTTCATGGACTCGATCGTTCGAGCCCGCCCGGCCGCCGCGAAGGGTGGATACGTGCAGTCCGTGACGGTGTCCAGCACCATGGGCCCCGGCGTCTCCGTGGATCCGAACATCTACCGCCGGAGGCTCTCATGAAGCGCAGCGAGAAAGAACTCTTCGTAGAGGAGTTCACCGACCGCATCCGTGCGGCCCCGGTGTTCTACCTTACCGATTTTTCCGGCCTCGACGTGAAGTCGATGACCCGGCTGCGCGATCGCCTGCACGAGGCGGGGGCGGAGTACACCGTGGTCAAGAACCGGCTCGTGATCCGGGTGCTCGAGGACATCGGGGCGGAGTTTCCCGATATTTCGGAGTACCTGAAAGGACCCACGGGTGTCGTGATCGCCGAGTCGGATGTGGTGAGCCCGGCGCGCGCCCTGACCGAATTCGCCAAGGACAATGGCGACCGTCCGGTCTTCAAGATCGGTGTGATGAAAGAGGCATTGGTCGAGGAGGAGAAATTTCTCCGACTGGCCAAGCTCCCGCCCAGGGAGCAGCTCCTCGCGGAGCTCGCGGGGGCACTTGAGGCGCCGATGTCGCTCTTTGCGATGGCGCTGGAGTCGAAGGTCCAGGAGACTGCAGGTCTGCTGGACGCCCTTCGCGAAAAGAAGTCGGAGGAGGCCTAGGCCCCCCGAACATTCAGGAGGTCCGCGAGTGGGCGCTCCCGCAACCGAAGCGGGCGCCCCCGGGCTTCGAAGCACGATGTACGCCCAACCCCGGCAAATGAGACCGGAAACCAAGGAGAAATCAGGATCATGGCAATCAACCAGGAAGAACTCCTCGAGACCATTGGCAGCATGACTGTGCTCGAGCTCTCCGAGTTCGTGGATGCCTTCAAGGAGAAGTTCAACGTCACGGCCGTCGCTGCGGCCGCTCCGGCTGCGGCCGCGGGCGCTGTGGAAGTCGCCGAAGAGAAGGACGAGTTCGACGTCATCCTCGAGGGCGCAGGTGACAAGAAGATTCAGGTCATCAAGGTCGTCCGCGAGGTGACCAGCCTCGGACTCAAGGAGGCCAAGGACCTCGTCGAAAGCGCCCCCGCGGCCGTCAAGGAAGCGGTGACGAAGGATGAGGCGGAGCAGATCAAGGCCAAGCTCGAAGAGCAGGGCGCAAAGGTCTCTCTGAAGTAAGTTCGGGAGCTTTTCCCGACGCCCGGGGTCCAAGAACCCGGGTCCGGGGTGACTCGGAGGGGTCGCTGCGGCGGCCCCTCCGGCCTCCCCGGAACTACAGTCCGATCTTCGTTGGTCCCCGGCGCCGTTCTTGGCGTGGCGGGGATCTCGGCGCTTGATCGAAATCGATGAATCACGTTCCCGGATGCTCTCTCGAGCTCCGGTTCGAGAAGGGGGACCCGTTGGAAGCTCGGAAATCCGCTCGGCCGATTGTCAACTTTGCGAAGCTTGAACCGATCATGCCCATGCCCGACCTGCTCGATGTGCAGGTGGGGTCGTTCGAGAAGCTGATCGAGAAGTCGAAGGACACGGAACAGCAGTGGGACTTCAGTCTGGACCGGGTCTTCGGTGAGATCTTCCCGATCTCCGACGTCAACGACAACTTCACGCTCGAATACGTCTCCTGCGCGCTGGGAGATCCGAAGTACTCCGTCGAGGAGTGCATCGAGCGCGACATGACGTACGCGTCGCCTCTCAAGGCCACGCTCCGGCTCGTCGTGTGGGAGGAAGGGGGCGAAGACGAAGAAGATCGGCGCCCCAAGGACATCATCGAGAAGGAAGTGTATCTCGGTGATCTCCCCCTCCTGACCGAGCTCGGCACCTTCATCATCAACGGTGCGGAGCGTGTGATCGTCAGCCAGCTGCATCGGTCTCCCGGCGTGGTGTTCGAAGAGAACATCCACCCGAACGGATCGCGGCTGAACAGCGCGCGCATCATCCCGTTCAGGGGTTCGTGGGTCGAGTTCACGATCGATATCAACGACATCTGCTACGTCCATATCGACAAGAAGAAGAAGTTCCCGGCGACCGCTCTGCTGCGCGCGTTCGGGTACGGATCGAATGAAGAGCTCTACGGCCTCTTCTATTCTTCGAAGTCGATTCGCCTCAAGAAGGCGCACTTCGAGACCAATTCGGAGCTCGAAGGCTCCGTCCTGGCCGAGGATCTCGTGGACGAGGAGTCCGGGGAAATCCTGATGGAGCTCGGGACCGAGCTCGACATGGATGCACTGAAGCGGCTCCAGCGGGCCGAGAAGAAGTCGATTCGTGTCTACACGGCCGAGGGCGATTCTGACCGGAGCGAGAGCCCGATCGTGAAGCGGACCATCGCCAAGGATCCGACGGCAAGTGAGGAAGAGGCGCTCTACGCGATCTACTCCCTCCTGCGTCCGGGTGAGGCGCCGAATGTCGAGACGGCTCGCGAGGCCCTCGAGCGGGTGTTCTTCAACCCGAAGCGATACGACCTCGGCCGGGTGGGCCGCTACAAGATCAACCAGCGGCTTCGCCTCGACATTCCCTCGAACACCACGGTGCTCACGCGCGACGATTTCGTTGCGATTCTGCGCTACCTGATCAACCTGTCCGAGGGCCGCGGGTTCACCGACGATATCGATCACCTCGGCAACCGCCGGGTGCGCACGGTCGGGGAGTTGATCGCAAACCAGCTGTCGGTCGGGCTTTCGCGGATGGCTCGCCTGGTTCGGGAGCGGATGTCGATCAACACCGATCCGGAGAAGATCTCGATCGACGACCTCGTGAACGCCCGGACCGTTTCGGCGGTCATCCAGGCGTTCTTCGGGTCCTCGCAGCTCTCGCAGTTCATGGATCAGACGAATCCGCTCGGCGAGATGACCCACAAGCGCCGCGTCTCGGCGCTCGGTCCGGGAGGGCTGTCGCGGGAGCGTGCCGGCTTCGAGGTTCGCGATGTGCACTACTCTCACTACGGACGCCTCTGCCCGGTCGAGACCCCCGAGGGTCCGAACATCGGCCTGATCTCCAGCCTCACCACGAATGCCCGCGTCAATGACCTGGGCTTCGTCGAGACCCCCTATCGGAAGGTCATCGACGGGAAGGTGACCGACGAGATCGAGTGGCTGTCGGCCAACGAGGAAGAAGAGGTGCGGATCGCGCAGGCGAACGCGCCCCTCGCCCCGGACGGGAGCTTCCGAAACGAGCGTGTGCTCTGTCGGGAGCGGGGTGACTTCCCGCTCCTCGAGCCGGACGACATCGACTACATGGACGTGGCCACCGACCAGCTCGTTTCGGTCGCCGCCGCCCTGATTCCCTTCCTCGAGCACGACGATGCGAACCGGGCCCTCATGGGCTCGAACATGCAGCGCCAGGCGGTTCCGCTCCTCTTCACGGATTCGCCCGTGGTGGGGACCGGCCTCGAGGCCAAGGTGGCGATCGACTCCGGCGCGGTGATCACTGCGCGTCGCGGGGGCGAGGTCGTTCGCGTGACCGCGGACGAGATCGTCATCGACACGGGAGCCGTGGGAGCGAAGACCGCCGAGGAGCCGCTCGCGAAGCTGGCGCAGTTCGATCGGTATCGCCTCAAGAAGTTCTGGAGGACCAACCAGGACACCGCGATCAACCAGCGGCCCCTCGTGGCACTGGGGCAGGCGGTCGAGGAGGGTGAGATCATCGCGGACGGGCCTTCGACGGACCACGGCGAACTTGCCCTGGGCCGTAACCTGAAGGTCGCCTTCATGCCCTGGTTCGGCTACAACTTCGAAGACGCGATCGTCCTCTCGGAGCGACTGGTCAAGGAAGATGTGCTGACCTCGATCCACATCCAGGAGCTCGAACTTCATGTCCGCGACACGAAGCGGGGCATGGAGGAGATCACGCGCGAGATCCCGAACGTGTCCGAGGACGCGCTCCTGGATCTCGACGAGCGCGGGATCGTGCGGATCGGAGCCCGGGTCAAGTCGGGCGACGTTCTGGCCGGAAAGATCACGCCGAAGGGTGAGACGGAGCTGTCTCCGGAAGAGAAGCTTCTGACCGCCATCTTCGGTGAGAAAGCCAAGGATGTGAAGGACTCCTCGCTGCGCGTTCCTCCGGGCATGGATGGAGACGTGATCGAGGTCAAGGTGTTCTCACGCAGGATCGACGACCCGCTCCTCGAGAAGGAGCATGGGGCACGGATCGGAGAACTGCGGACCTGGGAGCGCGACGAGGTCCAGCGGATTTCCGAAGCGCGCGACGAAGAGATTCTCGACCTGCTGCACCTGCAGACGGTCGCACTCTTCCTCAAGCGCGGCAGCGTCGAGCCCATCTTCGAGGAGGGCACCAAGCTCACGAAGAAGGAGCTCGAGGGGATGAAGCTGAGGGAAGTCGACCTCAGTACCCTCAAGGTACAGAACAAGGATGTGTCCGAGCGGATTCGCCGCGTGGTCGACGAGGCACAGTCCCGGATCGATCGGGTGCGCGCGCGAACCGAAGACCAGATCGACAAGGTCTTCCAGCCGGACGAGCTCCCACCGGGCGTCGTGCAGCTCGTGAAGGTCTACATCGCCGAGAAGCGGAAGATCTCGGTGGGTGACAAGATGGCCGGTCGCCACGGAAACAAGGGGATCATCGCCAGGATCGCCCCGGAAGAGGACATGCCGTTCCTCCCCGACGGGTCCCCGGTCGATATCTGCCTGAACCCCCTCGGAGTGCCGTCACGGATGAACGTCGGGCAGGTGCTCGAGACGCATCTGGGATGGGCCGCGACCGTTCTCGGTTTCGAAGCCAAGACGCCGGTCTTCCAGGGGGCGTCCGAGGACGAGATCGGACTCCTGCTGAAGATCGCCGGTGTGCAGTGGGCCCACGAGTCGAAGCGGCTCGATGTGGATCCGCCGGTTCGCGGGATGGAGGACGTCCGCGCGCTCGTCGAGGGCGTTCGGTCACTCCCGCCGGCCGAGGTCGCGGGCACCGAGGTCGCGTCCGACAACGGACGGGAACCCGCGCTGCGGGGACTCGGACGCTCGCTCGATGCGTATCTCGCCGTGGACCTGCCGAAGGAGAGCGAGGCCGTTCTCGGGCACCTGCGTACGTACCTGGTGGACGCGGCGACCGAGCTCGCGAAGCGTGAAGGACGCTCCCTCGAGGACGCCTTCCCCGCGGTTTCCGCGATTTCCGGGAAGAAGAAGATCAGTGCCGGGCTGGACGCCGCGGCCGTGGAGTTCATGGGAGCCGCCGAGATCCGCCCCGACGGAAAGATCTGGCTGCGCGACGGGCGGAGCGGTCGCCGCTTCGACTTCCCCGTGACCGTGGGGGCCATGTACATGCTGAAGCTCGCCCACCTGGTCGACGACAAGATCCATGCCCGGAGCATCGGGCCTTACTCGCTGGTCACCCAGCAGCCGCTCGCCGGTAAGGCGCAGTTCGGAGGGCAGCGGTTTGGAGAGATGGAGGTCTGGGCTCTGGAAGCGTACGGGGCCGCGCACACCCTCCAGGAAATCCTGACCGTGAAGTCCGATGACGTGAGTGGCCGTTCGAAGGTCTACGAGGCGATCGTGAAGGGAGAGAATCTCCCCGACCCCGGCGTCCCCGAGTCCTTCAACGTGCTGGTCAAGGAGCTTCAGGCGCTGGGACTCAGCGTCACGCTGGGCAGCAACGAATAGTCCGAGATCCAGCGGTGGTCCGGCCGACCCTGGACGGTCGGTCGGATCACCGATGATCGCATCCGCCGTACGACACGAACCCGCAATCCGGGATTCCAACGCATGATCGATTTTCCCCGGTCCCGAGAGACCCGAAGCTCAGATTTCGACTACATCCAGATCCGGATCGCATCCGCCGATGAGATCCGCTCCTGGTCCTACGGCGAGGTGGTGAAGCCCGAGACCATCAACTATCGCTCGTTCAAGCCCGAGAAAGACGGGCTGTTCTGCGAGCGTATTTTCGGACCCGTGAAGGACTGGGAGTGCCACTGCGGGAAGTTCAAGCGGATTCGCTTCCGCGGCCATGTCTGTGATCGCTGCGGTGTCGAAGTGACCTTGTCGAAGGTCCGGCGCGAGCGCATGGGGCACATCGAGCTGGCCGTGCCCGTCTGCCACATCTGGTTCTTCAAGACGCTGCCTTCCCAGCTGGGATACCTGGTCGGGATGTCGCTCCGGGATCTCGAAAAGGTCATCTACTACGCCAATTACGTGGTGGTGAACCCCGGAAAGCAGGACTTGGAGTATCTCGATCTGCTGGACGAGGACGAGTACTACGATCTGCGCGTCAAGGCGCGTGACGAAGGGGACGAGGCCTTCAAGGCCGAGATCGGCGCCGAAGCGGTCCGGATCCTCCTGAAGGAGCTGGACACCCCCGAGCGGGCCGTGATGTACAAGAACTCCGACGGCAAGGGCCTCGACCGGCTGGCCGAATGGCTCCGCCACGAGATCAAGACCGAAACCTCGCAGCACCGGAAGAAGAAGAAGCTGAAGCGACTCAAGGTCGTCGATGCGCTCCGCAATTCCGGCCAGACTCCGGATGGGCGAAACCGTCCCGAGTGGATGGTCATGGATGTCGTCCCGGTCATTCCCCCCGACCTGCGGCCCCTCGTGCCGCTCGACGGCGGACGGTTCGCGACGTCGGACCTGAACGACCTCTACCGCCGGGTCATCAACCGGAACAACCGCCTCAAGAAGC
>REBS01000083.1 GCA_007692605.1 Gemmatimonadales bacterium | reverse complement strand
CGGAGCCACTCCATCAGGGTGGGAAGCCGTCGGAAGTCCAGCGCGCCTCCGACCGCGCGTATCGCCCCGCCGGGTGTCGCGAGCCCGGATCTCTCTTCCGCCACGATCCGGGCATGGAGATCGGTGTCGAGGTGATAGAAGAGGGTGAGCACCGCGGCCAGCGTCGAGAAGCCCAGGAATCCCACGCAGGCATCGACCAGGAAGGAGACCGCCAGGTACCCCCCGATCGCCAGCGCCAGGACGGTCAGCGACTCGGTGATGCCCGCGATCCCCCCGATCGCCCAGCCGCCCAGCCAGAAGACGAGCGCCGCCGCCACGAGGCGGATCACGCCCCACCCGATCCCGGCCAGTGCCAGTGTCCGGACCAGGTGCCAGCCCTTTCCTCGTTCGCGAGTCCGGGACCAGCTCCTGCGCAGAGCGGCCCGAAGGGGCGTGTGCCCGTCGAGGTAGGCCGGAACGACCGGGAGCGCGCGTCCGACGAGTGCCCCGGCCACCCCGATCCAGAGCAGGGCCCAGACCGCCGCGCTCCCGATGGCCCACCGCCACTCCGACGGCTGGATCGTGAGGTAGTAGTTGATGTCGTGCTCCCGCAGGAAGACCCAGTAGGTCCCCCCGAGTCCGGCCGCCAGCGGGACGGCCAGCAGTGCGCCGGTCGCGACTCCCACCACGCACAGCCGAAAGAGGGTGGCGAGGCGCGGGACCAGGCCGATCGCGGTTCGACGCACCGAGACCGGGCGGCTCTCGAGCTCGTCGGTGATCATGCGGAAGAGCCCGGCGTAGCGCAGGACCGCACCGGTGAGCGCGAGCCCCCCGGCGAGCAGGAGGTAGCTGGCTCCCGGCAGGCTCAGCGCCCAGCTCACCACCTCGTCGTTTCCGATCACCATCCGGTCGCCGCGCAGGATCTGCCACCCGAGCACCCCGGACGTGAGCGGTCCCAGCGCCACGGCCACCGCGGCCCACACGAGGAGGGTCCACCCCAGCATCGGACGCCAGAGCCCCAGGACCCGGTGCAGCGATCGCTCGATGAGTTCGACCGAACTCAGCCGTGCGCGGTCCTCACCCGGTGGGTACCCATTCGCCTGTCGGTATTCCGATTCTGATTGCGTCATGGACTCCCATGTTGAAATCGGACCTGCCGCAGTATGCCCGACGGTCCATGTGTCCGCAGGGGCGACACAACACTAGTGGGCGTCTCGAGACGGTTCCAGTCCCGACCCGGGTATCGTATTCTTCTGTCGGATCGGGATACGACACTCGGATGGGGAGCATCATGGCGCGACGCGAATGCACAAGCAGGGCAGGGCCGGGCCGGAGGTCGGCGCGGGCGGGGGCCCTTCTGGTCCTGGGACTCCTCCTCGCCCTCTCGGCGTGTGGAGACCGGGCACCCCCGCAAACGCCCGATGTCCTCAGGACCCTCCCCCACGACCCGGGCGCCTACACGCAGGGCCTCCTGCTGCACGAAGGCCGGTTCTACGAGAGCACCGGCCGATACGGCGAATCGACGCTGCGCGAGGTCGAGGTCGAGACCGGCCGGGTCCTGCGCTCCGTGGAGTTGCCCGAGGAGTACTTCGGCGAGGGGCTCGCCCTGGTCGACGACCGCCTCATCCAGCTCACCTGGAAGGAGGAAGTCGCCTTCGTCTACGACCTCGAGACCTTCGAGGAGATCGATCGGTTCAGCTACGATACCGAGGGCTGGGGCCTCTGCTACGATGGCGAGTGGCTCTACATGACCACCGGCGGCACGATGCTGTATCGACGCGACCCCGGAAGCTTCGAGGTGGTCGACCGGGTGCAGATCGCCCGCAGGGGGCAGCCGGTCTGGAGGGCGAACGAGCTGGCGTGCGTCGGCGACTACGTGTTCGCCAACGTGTTCATGACCGATCGGATCCTGCAGATCGACAAGCGGAGCGGCGAGGTGGTCCGGGAGTTCGACGGGTCGGTCCTGATCCCCGAGGGGGGCCGCCCCGCCAGTGCCGAGGCGGTCCTGAACGGAATCGCACACGATCCGGCCACCGGCACCTTCTATCTCACCGGGAAGCTGTGGCCCACGATGTTCGAGGTCCACCTGCCGGGCAACTGACCATTCGCGTGCCTTCGGGGTTACTCTTGGACGAACACGACGTACTCGTGCGAACCCCTGCGACCCGAACCAAGAGGATATGGACTGGATGTCGAACACAGTGGCACTGCTGGGCTGGAGCCTGCCGGCGATCGAGAGCATGCGGTCGATGGACCGCCCCTTCGTCATGGTGAGCTTTGCGGATTTCGAGCCCTACGCCCGGGAGCACGGAATCCCCTTCGTCGCCTGGAACTACAATGATTGGAGCGAACAGTCCAACGCCCTCCAGCTCAAGGAGCTGCTGGATCCGCACGGGGCGGAGCTCGCGGTGCCCCTCTTCGAGGAGACCGTGGAGTGGGCCGGCGCCCTCAACTCCCTGTACCGCGACGATCCGCGCCTCCTGAATCGCGCCTACCTCTGCCGCAACAAGGCGATCATGAAGCGTAAGGCGCTTCTGGCCGGCTTCCGGGTGGGGCTCTTCGAAGAGGTGCACACGGTCGAACAGGTCCATCAGTTCATGAAGCGACTGAACGAGGCGCATCTCCAGCTTCCCGGAGAGGAGGACGCCTGGGTCCATCTCAAGCCGTTCAGCGCGGCCGGGACGGTCGGCCACAAGCTCCTGCGCAGCCACGCGAGCATCGACGAGCGGGTGATTCCCGCCGACTTCCCCTGCCTGGTCGAGAGTCATCTCCCGGGGCTGGAGTTCTCGTGCGAGGCCTTCATCCACCAGGGCAAGGTCCGGTTCCTGAACATCACCGAGTACGTGAGGCTCGGGTACTCGAACTTCGTTCCGGCGGGGACCGAGCTCGAGGGTCAGCGCGACCGGATCCGGGCCGCGATCGAGAAGCTCGCCCGATCCTTCGGGATCGAGTACGGGATGATCCATCCGGAGTGGTTCCTCACCGAAGACGACGAGTTGAGCTTCGGCGAGGTGGCCTGCCGGATCCCGGGGGGACACATCTTCGAACTCATCGAGGCCGCGCACGGCTTCGACCCGATCCAGGCGCTGGTCCTGTGCAGCGACCCCAACGTCACCGACGAGGAGATCCGGGCCTTCTTTCCCTCCGACGATAAGACCCCCGAACACTACGCCGGAAGCGTGATGGTCTACCCGAAACCCGGCAGGATCTCTCGGCTCGAGGTGCCCGAGGAACTCAAGGAGGACCCCTACTTCCACAGCCACACCCTGATCTCCCCACACGACCACAAGGTCTCGGACACGCGTGAAGGCTTCGGGAATCACTATGGGACCGTGTTCTTCCAGGGGACGGACCCGGACCGCATGCGAGAACTGCTGGTCCATTATCAGGACACCGACTTCTTTGCGTGAGCGCCTGTGACGTCCAACACACAGATCCCTGAACGGGTCGAGCAGCGCTTCCACGAATCGGTCGAGGGCCTCCTCGAGGCATCTCCCCTCATGCGCCCGGAGCGGGTCCGCCGGCTCCTGAGCCAGGTCGATGTCCTCTCCTCCACCCGTGAGGGTGTCTAACACCTATACGGGTAGATTCCCCGGTTGGTGGTGGGTGGGGTGTTCGTGTTTGGCCCGTGGGCCAATCCCGGCCGCCTGGTTCCGGCGCTGGTCGCGGGCACGCTTCGGGCCGGGGGGCCGACCATGCTCATGGAGATTCTGAGCGAGTTGCGGATCGTCGCGCTCGCCGAGGGTCGGGTGCAGCGCCCCGGCTTCTCCGCGAAGCGCGCCCGGCGGTTCCTCGAGGAGATGATGGTCGCGAGCCTCGACCTCGTGCTCTCCGATCGCGCCGGAAGCCCCGAACCCGATACCCTGTCCGATATGGACGGGGCCCGCGTTTCTGCGCTCATGGACTTCCTGGGCGAGCGGATCCCGATCCGGGCCCTCAAGCCGGGACTCGCCACCGAGATCTCGCTCCTCTGTCTTCAGCGACCGATCGTCACCGACCGGGCCCTCGAACTCCTGCGGCTCGTCCGGGACCATGTCCCGATCGACGACCACGCCCCGGTTGACGAGGGACTGCCGGACGACGGCGATCCGGAGTGGGAAGATCCCGATCCGGACCGTCGGCTGGCCGTCTACCTGAATGCCGCCTTCACCCCCTCCGAGGCGGTGCGGGCGCACGGCATCGAGGAGTACGAGGCTTTTCTGGACTCCGCCCCGCCCGAGACGATCGAGGAGGAGTGCCGGGCGCTCGGGCTCGCCATGCGGCAGACGGGACTCGCGGTTCCCCATCACGCGGTGCTGGCCCGTCACGTGGCCTCACGACCCGTGCTCCTCGGAGTCCTCCTCGGATTGAATCCCACGGGAGAGGCCGAGCTCCGTCGCCACCGCCAGTTCGTGACCGAGCTGATCGAGCGGGCGATCGCTCCCGATCTCCCCCGTGGCTGCTACGGGCTGGGCCGGCTGCTCGATCGCGGGATCCTTTCTCAGCAACCGGTCCGGAGCGGTCTGCAGCGCTTCTTCAACCTCGAACTCCATCCGGATGTGGACCGCGCCATCCGCAGCTCCCGGCCCGATGCAACGATCGACGCCCCCGCGCTTCTGCTCGTCGACGTGATTGCGGTGCTGGGTCAGCCGCTGGGAGTGGGGCAGGGCCGGAACCCGACCTGTCAGTCCGCCCGCGGGATCAGCCTCTGGAGCCGGCATGCGCCGGGCAAACTGCTCGACATGATCCGCTCGGTGGCTCGCAGTCACGATCTCACCATGCGCTTCGAGGGCGATGTCCTGCGGGCCTCGGAGCTCGGACTGGGACTGGTCAAGGAGTTCGACCACGATCTCGACGCGGTCAGCGTAGTCCTGGTACCCCACCTCGACCGGATCTACAACGAGATGATGCGCCGGGCCGCCTGGCGCGGCGACGATCCCCACAAGTGGGTCAACCCCGCCATGTACGGGCACTGGATCCCGACCGGCTTCCGTTCGGCGTACGACTACGCCACCGACGCGATCCGGGACTACGACGGGTTCCTTAGGACCTTCTACGCCACGCACCATCCCCGCTACAACCGGGGACACGACCTGGCGTACCCCAACCCCGTCGGCATCTTCCTCACTTCGGCGACCGGAGAGCTCATCGGCTTCCACGCGGTCTCGATCCTGCGGGTCCGAGAGGTTCGCGGGGCCACCCGCGTCTACCTGTTCAACCCGAACAGCGAAGGGCGCCAGCGATGGCATGCTGACATCCGGCCGACCGTGGCAGGAAACGGAGAGCGACCGGGTGAGTCCTCTCTCCCCTTCCACGAGTTTGCGTCGATCCTCTACGCCTTCCACTACAACCCCAGCGATGTCGGAGACCTCGACGCCGTGGACACCGGCGAGGTCGACCGGGTCCGTGCCCTCTCGGAGTCGAGCTGGGGAGACTCCTATCGCTGGGTGACGGCCCTCGGTCTTCCGGAAGCGACCGGGGCGGAGGGGTAGTGACCGTGCGCCTGGTCCTGGTCGGGGGCGGGCACGCGCACCTCAGCGTTCTCGAGGCGGTCATCCGCGACCCGTGGCCCGGTGTCGAGATCACCCTGATCTCCCCGGGTGGGCACCATCACTACTCGGGCATGGTCCCGGGCTATCTCGAGGGGCGGTATCGCGAACCGGAGCTGCGCTTCGACCTGATCGGCCTCTGCCGGGCCGCCGGGGCACGCTTCGTCGAAGGCCGGGCCGGCCGCGTCGTTCCCCCCGATGAAGGTCGCGCCGGAATCGTCGAGGTGGATGGGGTCGAGGTCCCCTTCGATCTGGCCTCGCTCGATGTGGGCTCCGCCCCGGTCGCCGTGGATCTGCCCGGCGTCGTCGAACATGCCTTCACGGTCCGCCCCATGAGCCGGGCGATCGAACTCCGGGAGGCGCTCGACCGGAAGCTGGGCACAGTTCCGGTCGGGGAGGCCTTTCCGGTCGCCGTGGTGGGCGCGGGCGCCGCCGGGTTCGAGGTCGCCCTGACCATCGAGGCTCGAGTCGCCGCGGCCGGACGTCGCCCCGAGGTCCACCTGATCGAGGCCGGACCGAGGGTCCTTCCGGGCTTCAGCGAACGGGTGCGGCGCCGGGCGCTGTCGATCCTGGCGCGTCGCGGGGTGACGGTGCGAGCCGACACCGAGGTCACCTCGGTCGAGGCCGACGCCATCTGCCTGCAGGGCCGGGATCCCCTGCCGGTGTGCCTGACGGCGTGGATGACCGGCGCCGCACCCCCACCCCTCCTCGCGGCTTCCGGGCTGCCTCTCGCGCCCGACGGCTTCCTCGCGGTCGACGCCCGTCTCCGCTCCATTGATGGGGCTCCGGTGTGGGGCGCCGGGGACTGCATCTCTCTCGAGGGGCACCCCGGGATGCCGCGCGCCGGGGTCTACGCCGTGCGCCAGGGGCCCGTGCTCGCGGGGAATCTCGAGCGGGCCGTGCAGGAGGGGGGCGAGGGAGACCGCTACGAGCCGCAGGAGTCCTTCCTCTCGCTGATGAACACGGGAGACGGACGTGCGCTCCTCCGGTGGGGGTGGATCGTGGCGCACGCCCGCTGGTGCTTTCGCCTCAAGGACTGGATCGACCGGCGCTTCATGCGGCGGTACCGCGAACTGGTCTCCTGAATCCCTGATTCGTCGGCGGGTGAGCGCCGGACCCTGCTCCGCGACGAGGAGTAGGACGAAGAAAGGAATCCGGAGAAAATGACCTGTGTCAGCTTCGGTTCTTCACCTGGTGGCGTCGGTGGGGAACCATTTCTCCACACTCGAAGCTCCTTTTTGGACGCTTGCGCTCTGCGTCTCCATATAGACCGCTGAGTCCACAATCGTCGATTCTGGCGAACGACGAATGTGGAGTTTGTCTCCCATACGACGCGTTTTTCCGCAACCGTTCTTCGGAGACTCCACGCGTGTGGACTTTCGGTTCCTGTCAGCGGCGGAACGGGTCGGGGGCGGCAGGGACAAGGGTGGCTCAGCCGGGACGGTGCGGTCGAGGGGCACCCGCGGCAACTCGGGGGCCAACCAACAAGCCTCCGGCCTGAAGGGTTGCGGGCGGCACACGTTGGACGAGCATCGTGGATGCGAAAAGGTGAAGTGCCTCCATTTCTCGAACGTCGCTGCCGGCTCCGTCGGGCAGCGGGAGCGCGCCGTGTACGTCGACCGTCAGACCCTCGGGGATCTCGAGATCCTTCATGGCCGCCATGGGGCCACCCCCCTCGCAGCGGTCCTGGATCGCACACGGACTCCGGCCGGGCGACGCAGACTCCGCGAACGGCTGACCCATCCGCTCTCCGACCCCTCGCTCCTCGCCTCGGAGCTGGCATCGGTCCGGCATGCCTTCGAGACGGGGCTCGAGCTTTCGATCCCGGAAGGGATTCCCGAGGCGGTCGAATCGTACCTGCATGCCTCGCTCGCCTCGGCCGGCGATCGATCGCTCCTGGGCGGCTGGATCGAGGCCGGGTGGGTGTCGGTGCGCTATCCGGAGCTCCTGAGCCTGGCTCGCGAGGGGGTCGAGGCGGTCTCGGGGCTGGTCAAGGCGCTCGAGGCCCCGACGCGGGCGGCGTGCGAGGACGAGGCGCCCGCGGAGCTCCGCCGGATCGGTGGGAACATCGCGGCGCTGGTCCAGAAGCTCGACCTGCGGGGCCTCGTCGGGCTTCGGGGGGCCGCCCCTGTCCTGGCGGCCGATCATCGGCTCCGGAGCCGCCATCGGGGAGACATGCTCCGCCTCCTCGAGCGGGTCGGCGAGCTGGACCTCTGCCTGGCGGCGGCGCGGCTGGCCGACGAGGGCTGGGCGATCCCCGAACTCGATCCGGGGCGGGGGCTGCGGGTCGACGGGACCGGGATCCGGCACCCGCTCCTTTCCGACGCGGTCGGAAACGCGGTCGAGCTCGGCGCCGTCCGGTCGGTGGTCTTCCTGACCGGCCCGAACATGGCCGGCAAGACCACGTACCTTCGGAGCGTCGCGCTCTGCGTGTACCTGGCCCACTGCGGCCTCCCGGTTCCCGCCGACACCTTCCGCCTCACTCCGGTCGACGCGCTGTTCACCAGCTTCGCCCCGGAAGACAACCTGCGCGAGGGGCTCAGCTTCTTCATGGGCGAGGTCCGCCGGGTCCGGACCGTCCTGGAGCGGATCTCGAACGGGGACCGCACCCTGGCGCTCTTCGACGAGGTCTTTCGGGGGACGAACGTCCACGATGCCCTGGAAGCGTCGCGGATGGTGATCGAGGGGTGTGCCCGGGCCCGGGGGTCGGGATTCCTCTTCTCGAGCCATCTGGCCGAACTTGCACCCCTTCTCGAGGAGGCGGGGACGGTTCGCTTCGCCCACTTCCATGGCGAGAGCGAGGGGGGACGTACTACCTTCGACTACCGCCTGCGTCCCGGGGTGTCCGATCAGCGTCTCGGTCTGGACATCCTGCGCCAGGAGGGGGTCGACCGACTGCTTCTCGACCTCGACCACGACGACTCGAGCCCCATCACCCGACCATGATCCATTGCACACCAAGGCTGACCGCGGCCCTCTCCTTCGGCCTCCTGGTCCTCGCGGGCTGCGTCACCCAGACCGTCTCCTCGTCCGAATCGGGGGGCAGCGGGTGGGCCGATCGTCCCGTCAGCACCGAGGTCGTCCGGATGGACTCCGGGATCGCGGCGCTCCAGAGCTTCGAGCCCCTTGTAGCCCGCGTGACCGAGGGGGGCGAGTGCGTGACGAACGATATGGCGGCTGAAGGGGTACGCAGTCTCTCGATGGTCTACCCGACCCTTCGCGACCCCCGTACACAGGTCACCGTCGTGGTCGACGCCGCCGGCACCGTATTGCGCTACAGCGAGCACCGTGGGGGCATGGCGCCGCGCGGCGGAAGCACGTCCAATCTTCCGACGGGGGCCTCGGGCGGTCCGCCGCAGACGACGATCGAGATGAATTTTCAGACCGGGCAGGCGCGAGCGATCAACTCGGGTGGCGGGCACGTGGGATTCGGCGTGCAGGGGAGCGCGGCCGACTTCCAGTACCAGGAAAGCCTGGGCCAGCCCGTGCTGCTCGCGCAGCAGGTCCAGCAGCGCTGCTCGAGGCGCGACTGACGGCCAGCCCGACGAAGACCTCCTTACTCAGCTTCAGATACGGAATGGTGAATGAGCGACGAAAAGCGCAGAAAGCGACGTGAGATCCGGGCCCTTCAGCGCGAAGCCACCTGGCTTCAGAAGGTCCTCTTCGGCCTCGGAAAAGCCCAGGAGGCGCGCGAGAAGTTCGGCGACGCCCGCGGCAAGGAGGTCGAGTCGATCGTGCTCGAGCTCGAGGACGGTCCCGTGCCGATCGAGACGATCGAGGACGCCCTCGAGAGCCGGATCCAGGAACTCCTCGAGGTGGTCCGCGAGCGCCGGCGCAATCTGCGCTGACGTGCGAACCGGCGGGCCGCGCCGCGCCGCCGTCGACGCTCGATGAGGTCCCCGAGCCCCCGGAGGCCCCCGCTTCCGGAGCTCCCGATCCGGGAGCTGCTGGACCTGCTCGCCGAGCGGCTGTCGAGCGGGCGCCGGGCCGTGGTGGTGGCTCCGCCGGGAGCCGGCAAGACGACCCTGATCCCCCTCGCGCTCCTCGACGCCCCGTGGCTCGAGGGTCGGACCATCCTGATGCTCGAGCCCCGGCGACTCGCCGCGCGGGCTGCCGCTCGCCGGATGTCGACGCTCTTGGGCGAGGACGATGCCGGGGGCACGGTGGGCTACCGGGTCCGGCTCGACACCCGGGTGAGCGATCGGACCCGGATCGAGGTGGTGACCGAGGGGGTGCTGACGCGGATGCTCCACTCCGACCCGGCACTCCCGGAGGTGGGGGTCGTCCTCTTCGACGAATTCCACGAACGTTCGCTCCAGGCGGACCTGGGGCTCGCGCTCACCCTCGAGTCCGCGGACGTGCTCCGCCCCGACCTGCGCATCGTGGTCATGTCGGCCACCCTCGAGGCCGAGCCCGTGGCCGAGCTGCTCGGGGGCGCACCGGTCCTGACCAGCGAGGGCCGGGCGTACCCGGTCGAGACCCGCTGGCGGGCCCGACCGGTGGATGGTTGGATCGAGCCCGCGGCCGTCCGTGCGATCCTGGAATCACTGGAGCGTGACGAGGGCGACCTGCTCGTCTTCCTGCCGGGGGCGGGCGAGATCCGCCGCACCCGCGACCGTCTCGCCGAGTCCGACCTCCCGGCGGGGACCCGGGTCCACACCCTCCACGGGTCGCTCTCTCGCGACGACCAGGACGCGGCGGTCCGTCCGGCCCCGCCGGGCACCCGCAAGGTGGTCCTCGCCTCGGCGATCGCCGAGAGCTCGCTGACCATCGAGGGGACCCGGGTCGTCATCGACTCGGGGCTGATGCGGGTCCCGCGCTTCGATCCGGGCTCCGCGATGAGCCGCCTCGAGACGGTGCGGGTCTCGCGGGACTCGGCGGATCAGCGCCGTGGTCGGGCGGGTCGCGAGACGCCGGGCGTCTGCTACCGCCTCTGGACGCGGGCCGAGGACCGGGGACTCGTCCCCACCCGAACCCCCGAGATCCTCGAGGCCGACCTGGCCCCCCTCGCGCTCGAACTCGCGGTCTGGGGCTCGCCCCCCGAGCAGCTGCGCTGGCTCGATCCTCCACCCGAGGGAGGGCTGGCGGCGGCGATAGAGCTCCTCGGGGACCTCGAGCTGCTGGAGCCTTCCGGGACCGCCACCGAGCACGGGCGGAGGGTTGCGGGGCTGGGGCTCCATCCCCGGCTGGGTCACATGCTCCTGCGCGCACAGGCCATGGGTCGGGGTCAGCTCGCCTGTGAGCTCGCGGCGATCCTGGGGGACCGCGACCTGGTGCGGGCCCAGGGGCGGGCGGCCGACGCCGACCTCACGCACCGGGTCGAACTCCTGCGGGGACACCGGCGCGCGGTCCCCCGCGGCCACACCATCGACCGCGGGGCGCTGGCCCGGGCCCGGCGCGAACTGCGTCACTGGCAGCGCAGGCTTCCCGGTCGTCCCACGGGGGGATCGCCCGACGACCTGGCCGATGTGGGGGTTCTGGCGGCGCTGGCCTACCCCGACCGGGTGGGTCGCCGCCGCGAGGGGGAGCGGGGGCGCTTCCTGCTGCGCAACGGCCGCGGCGCCCGATTCACCGAGAGCCAGAGCCTCGAGGGCGCCGAATGGCTCGTCGCGGTCGAACTCGACGGTCGCGGGCGCGAAGCCCGGATCTTTCGGGCCGCCGGCCTCGAGGCCGACGAGATCGAGGCGCACTTCGGCCCCCTGATCACCACCGACGAGGAGGTCGCCTGGGATCCGGAGTCCCGACAGGTGCGGGCCCGCACGGTCCGGAGGCTCGGCGCGATCGAGCTCAGCGAGGGCCCGCTCGGCCAGCCGGACCCGCAGGCGGCGCTCGCCGCGCTCTTCGAGGGGATCCGGGAGATGGGGGTGGACTCCCTGGGGTGGAGCCGCGAGGTGGCACAGCTTCGCGACCGACTCACCTTCCTGCACCGGCTCGCCCCCGAGCAGTGGCCCGATCGCTCCGACGCTCCGCTCCTCGCCGGCCTCGAGGAGTGGCTGGCCCCCTTCCTGATCTCGAGTCGTCGCACGCCCCGCCGGCCGGACGACGTCCCCAACGACGCCCTGCGCGAAGGGCTTCTGTCGGGCATCGCCTGGGAGGACCGGGCCCGGCTCGACGACCTCGCACCCACCCACCTCGAGGTGCCCTCGGGCTCCCGCCTACCGCTGGACTACGCCGACCCTGATGCGCCGGCGCTCGCGGTCCGGATCCAGGAGGTCTTCGGGCTCCCCGAGACGCCGCGGATCGGAGGTGGGCGGGTCCCCGTCACCCTTCGGCTGCTCTCACCGGCGCAGCGCCCGGTGCAGGTGACCCGGGACCTCGCCAACTTCTGGGCCGAGACCTACTTCGAGGTCCGCAAGGATCTGCGGGGCCGCTACCCGAAGCACTTCTGGCCCGATGATCCCCTCGACGCGCCGGCCACGCGCCGCACCCGGCCGCGCTCCTGACTCCAGCTCAGCGATCGCCCGTCACCGTGTTCACGAACTCGGAGAGGCGCCGGCCGTACTCCTCACCCGCCACGATCTCGAGGTCGTTGTGTCCGGCCCCCTCGACCATCCAGAGCCCCCGGGAGTCCCGCGCGGTCTCGTGCAGCGCCTCACTCATCGAGGGGGGGATGATCCGGTCGGCCGTCCCGTGCACTACGAAGACCGGGCCGTCGAAGTTCCGGAGTGCCTCACGGGCGTCGAGGCGACCGCGAAGCCGCGCGAAGACCGGCGAGGGCAGGAAGGGGTAGACGGCCCGACCCACCTCGGCGAGCGAGGTGAAGCTGGACTCGAGGATGAAGGCGGCCGGGGGTTCCGAGACACGAGGCAGCGCCGAGAGCCCGACCGTTCCCCCCAGCGATCGGCCGTGCAGCACGACCCGATTCGCACCCCCCGCCCGCTCGACCGCGAAGGCGATCCCCGCCGCGGCGTCCCGCTCCACGCCTTCGAACGAGGGCCGCCCTTCGCTGCGGCCGTAGCCGCGGTAACTCAAGAGGAGCACCGAGATCCCCTCGCTCAGGTAGGCCCGGGCGAGCATCGTGCGCCCGGCGATCGAGCCCGCGTTCCCGTGCAGGGCGACCACGACGGGGCCCCCCTCGCCATCCGAAACCCCCGGAAGCGGGTACCACCACCCATGAATCTCGACCCCGTCCTCCGTCTCGAGCCACGCCTCCTCGCCCGCCACGCCGGCGAGCGTCGGGGGCTCTCCCGGATCGATCCCCGGGGGAAGGAAGAGGAGAAACCGGGCCAGGAAGGGCGCACCCACGAAGAGGAGCACCCCCAGCCCCAGCAGGAGGAGGGCCAGACTGAGCAGGGGGTGAAGATCCAGGCTGGACGAGTTCATCCGGAACCCTCGGGGGTCGAAAGGGTCGCGATACAGGCACGCGATACAGGTATCCGAGACCTCGCAACGGGGGACGACCCGGAGGAGATCCCATGAAGTCAGAGACCTTCGTCTTCGCGTATGGTTCCAATCTCGACGAGGAGCGGATGCGGCGGAGGGTGCCGTCGTCCGTCCCGATCGGCCGCTCCCGCCTTGCGGGGCACGACTTCCGCTTCCATGTCCGAGGCACGATCGATGGGACCGGAAAGGCCGACGCCTTTTCGACCGGGGATCCGGAGCACGAGGTTCTCGGGGTCGTCTACCGGGTCGTCCCGGCCGAGCTTCCCACCCTGGACGAGATCGAGGGCGGGTACCGAAGACTGCGCCACAGCCTGACCCTCGACGAAGCGCACGCGCCGGGGCCGCCCACCCTCGACGCCTGGGCCTACCACTCCCGCCCCGAAACGGTACAGGCCGACCTCCTTCCCCTCGACTGGTACCTGGGGCACGTCCTCAGGGGGGCTCGCGCCCACGGCTTTCCGGTGGGCTACGTCGACCGGATCCGGCAACTCGCCGGCGGCATTCAACCCCGGGCTATCCCGTGATCGTACTCAACGCCCAGCAGCTCCAGCGGCTCGCCGAGTCCCTCCTGCGTCTCGAACGACTCCTCGAGGCCGAAGGGGGCGACCCTCCGGTGATTCGTGAAGGGCTCGAAGAGGCGGCCCATCGCATGGCGGTCCACCTCGAGGTGGTCCGCCTGGCCGACGCCGGGACGCTGCTGAGCATGCACGGCCCCGCCTCCGGGGGGGATCCCGGGAAGCTATGGGCGATCGCGGAGCTTCTCTTCCTCGATGGGCTGGTCTGTCGGGCCGAGGGACGCGACGACGAGGCCCGCACCCGAATCCGGACGGCTCTCGAACTCTTCCCGCATGTCCATGCCGACCTGGAGCTTCCGTCGGTGGCGTCCTCGCCCGAGGCGCGCATCGAGCAGGGAAGGGCCCTGCTTTCGGCTCCGGTGGGATCATGAGAGGCGGGCCCCGGCTCCTGCTCACCGGCGCCCTGACGGTGCTCGGCATCTATGCCCAGCTCCTGGACCTGCATCGTCAATCCAACCCGGCGGGCGAGCACTCCGTCCTGGTGGAGAGGGCCGAGCTCGGTGGCCCCCTCGTCAACCTCGACCGGGCGACGCTCCAGAGCGCGGCGCGGGAGACGGGCGCCTCCTCGGAGCTGGTCGAGGGGATCGCCCGGATCCAGACTTCGGGGCCCTCGCTGGCGGCGCTGGGTCGCTCCCGGGGAATGCCGCTGATCGACCCCGAGGAGCTGAGCGGACACTTTCGCACGGCGCCGTCGCCCCAGGTGGGATGGAGCTCGCTTCTGCAGCGCTTCGAGCCCGCGCCGGGGGTCCTGCAGTACTCTCCGGTGGTCCGGTCCCGTGAGGGCGACGAGGCCCTCGTGATCGAGACCTTCCGATGTGGACCGGAGTGCGGCCAGAGTCGGATGCTCCTGCTGCAGGAGGGGATCGAGGGCTGGACCGTCATGGCCGAGGTGCCCCTCTGGGTTCCCTGACGTCCGTGCCTCTCGCGCGGACACCCGAGGAAAGAAAAATGTTGCGAAGTCCCGGACGATCCCCTACCGTCGAGTGAAGGGGAACGGGAGGTCCCGACCCCGTCCGCTTCTTGCTCGGGACGAAGATGCGCTCGTACGACCCATCGAACCCCATCACCCTGCGAAGGCTCCCCGTGTGGATCGGGGGCGCGGCCCTCCTCCTCGCGGCCGGATGCGACACGACTCCGGCGCTCGAGGCCCCTGCGCTCGACTGGCAGAGCGGCGAGGGATACCGCTGGGCCGAACTCGCGCCGCCCCCCGCCGGGGACCCCGGCTTCGAGCTCCTCCCCGCCTCGCACACCGGCATCGACTTCCGGAACGCCCTCACCGAGGAGCAGATCGTCGAGAACCGGAACCTCCTGAACGGCTCCGGAGTCGCGGTGGGCGATGTGACGGGCAACGGCTTTCCCGACCTCTACTTCGCCCGCCTCGACGGTCCGAACGTACTCTACGAGAACCTCGGAGGCTATCGCTTCCGCGACATCACGGCGGAGTCCGGGGTCGCCCTCCCCGAACAGTTCTCGACCGGGGCCACCTTCGCGGACCTGAACGGGAATGGCCGCCTGGACCTGGTCGTCTCTTCGAACGACGCCCCCAACCGCCTCTTCTGGAACCGGGGAGACGCACGCTTCGAAGAGGCGGAAGGGGCCCTCGCCACCGATCGCAACTACGGGAGCACCTCGATCGCGGTTGCCGACCTCACCGGGAATGGGGCGCTCGACCTCTACATCGCCAACTACAAGGCGCGCTCGGTGCGCGACATCTTTCCCTACGAGGACCAGTTCCGCTTCATCGTGGAGCAGGTGCAGGGGGAGTACCGGATCGCCGAGAAGTTCCGGGACCACTACAAGCTCGATCGGCGCGACGACTACCTCCTCTGGTTCGAGACCGGGGAGCCCGACCTGCTCTTCCTGAACCGGGGCGACGGCACCTTCGAGCAGGTGCCGCTGGATTCGGGGATCCTTCACGACGCCGACGGCGAGCCGATCCTCGAGCCCCTCCTGGACTGGGGGCTTCACGTCAAGATCCAGGACATCACGGGCGACGGCCGCCCCGACATCTACGTGGCCAACGACTTCGAGAGCCCGGATCGGATCTGGCTGAATCAGGGCGACGGCACCTTCCGCGCCCTCGATCCCCTCGCGATGCGAAAGAGCAGTCTCTCGTCGATGGCCGTGGACTTCAGCGACCTGAACCGGAACGGGCTCACCGACTTCTTCGTGGTCGAGATGCTCAGCCGCCGGCACGAGTACCGGATCCGGCAGATGGGCACGATGGCGCCCTCACCGCAGCCGATCGGGGCGATCACGAATCGCCCGCAGTACATGGGCAACACCCTGTTCATGAACCGGGGCGACCGGAGCTGGGCCGAGGTATCGGAATACGCGGGGGTCCGCCGCTCGGAGTGGTCCTGGTCCGTGCTCTTCCTCGACATGACACTCGACGGTTTCGAAGACGCGCTCATCGCCACCGGTCACTTCTACGACGTGCAGGACTCCGACGCCAACAACGTCCTGCGCGCCCGGCTCGCCTCGGGCCAGCTCGACGCCGCCCGCTCGATGCTCGTGTATCCTGCCCTCCGGGTCCGCAACGTCGCCTTTCGCAACCGCGGCGACTTCACCTTCGAAGAGGTGGGCGCGGAGTGGGGCTTCACCGAGGAGGACGTCTCGCACGGGATGGCGCTCGGGGACCTCAACCTCAGCGGGACCCCCGACCTGGTGATCAACCGGATCGGCGAGCCCGCCCGTATCTTCCGGAACCGGACGGATCGGCCCCGGGTCGCTGTCCGGCTGGTCGGCGCGTCCCCCAACACCGGGGCGGTGGGCGCGAAGATCCGCTTCCTGGGGGGTCCCGTCGAGCAGTCCAAGGAGGTCGTCGCGGGGGGCACCTACCTTTCGGGCTCGGCTCCCCACTACGTCTTCGCTCCCGGCGACGAGGACGGGCCCTTCACCCTCGAGGTCCGCTGGCCCGACGGCACGGTCAGCCGGGTGGCCGACGTCCGACCGAACCGGATCTACGAGCTGGACCAGGCGACTCTGGCCGCGGAGCCTGTGGAGACCCCGTCGGTCGAGCCCGAGGCGCCCGCGCCCTGGTTCGAGGATCGCACGGCGGCGCTGGACCACGAGCACATCGAGACGCCCTTCGACGACTTCGCCCGCCAGCCCCTGCTGCCCTGGAGGCTCAGCCAGGACGGGCCCGGGGTGGCCTGGTTCGACTGGACGGGCAATGGGCGGGATGACCTCTTCGTGGGGAGCGGTCGCGGGGGCTCGCTGGCCTTCTACGAGAACCGGAATGGATCGCTGGTGCGCACCCCGCTCCCACCGGTCACCGACGAGGCCCCGCTCGATCAGACCGGAATCGTCGCCTTCCGGGGCGAGGACGGACAACGCCACCTGTTGATCGGGCTGTCCTCGTACGAGGCCGACGAGGTGGGGCCGGCGTCGGAGTCGCGGGTCCTGCACTACATTCGCGACGGGGGGCAGACCCGGCTGGCCCAGATGCTCCTGGTCCCCGGCACCGCGGTGGGCCCCCTGGCCGTGGCCGACTACACGGGCGACGGGCGCCTCGACCTCTTCGTGGGCGGGCGTGTGACCCCCGGCCGATATCCCGAGCCGACCCCCTCCTACCTCTTCCGGAACGTGGGGGGGGAATTCGAGCGGGACCCCGAGGCGTCCCAGGCGCTCGCCGACGTCGGCCTCGTCACGGGAGCCGTCTTCGCGGATCTCGACGGTGACGGCCGCCCCGAGCTGGCGCTGGCCATCGACTGGGGCCCCGTGCGCATCTTCTCCTTCGACGAGGGCCGCCCCATCGAGCGGACCGCGGAATTCGGGCTCGCGGAGCTCACCGGATGGTGGCGGGGGATCGCCGCGGGCGACCTGACCCGCGACGGCCGCCTCGACCTGGTGGTGACGAACCATGGCGAGAACTTCCGCACCCGGAACCTGTCGGACGGGCCCCCTCGCATGTACTTCGCCGACATCAGCGAGAACGGCTTCCTGGAGCTGGTCGAAGCGTATCGCGATCCGGATCTGCAGATCGAGGTGCCTCGTCGGGGCCCCTCGATCCTGGCCGCCTCGATGCCCTACATCATGAACCGGAACCGGACCTACGCGGAGTTCGCCTCGCGCGACGTGAGCACGGTGGTGGGACCCACCCTGGAGCGCTTCGAACGGGTCGAGGCCGCCACCACGGCCCATCACCTCCTGGTCAACCGTGGAGGACACTTCGAACCCCGCCCCCTCCCGGTCGAAGCCCAGCTCGCCCCCGCCTTCGCCCCGGTGCTCGGGGACTTCGACGGCGACGGCCATCTGGATCTCTTCCTGAGCCAGAACTTCTTCGCCTACGAGCTCGAGACGCCCCGGGGCGACGCGGGGCGCTCTCTCCTCCTCCTGGGAGACGGGCAGGGGGGGCTGACTCCGGTCCCCGGCCAGGAGTCCGGACTCCTGGTATGGGGAGAGCAGCGGGGAGCCGCGGCGGCCGACGTCACCGGCGACGGTCGCCTGGACCTGGTCGTCTCGCAGAACGGCACGGCCACCCGGCACTTCGTGAACCGGACGGCGGAGCCCGGAATCCGGATCCGGCTCGTCGGGCCCCCCGAGAACCCGGACGGGATCGGGGCCACCGTCCTCCTGGGCCGGGACGGGAGTGCGGTCCCGGTCACGGCCGGCTCCGGGTACTGGTCGCAGAGCTCCGTCACGCCCCTCCTGACCGGACCCGAATCCACCGAGGTGATCGTGCGCTGGCCGGACGGCAGCGAGACGCGCACCCCGATCCCGGCGGGCGCCCGCGAGCTTCGGGTCGAGTGGTCGGCGACCGGAGGATGAGGTCATGAGCGTCCTGCCCCGCCCGTGCATCGCCGGGCTCGTCCTGATCCTCGTCTCCGCCTGCGGGGAGTCGGTGCCCGATCCCCGCCCCGCGTCCACCATCGAGATGGCCGCCGAGCTGGAGCGCCTGGCCGGCTCCCTCGACCCCCAGACGAACCCCTTCGCGAACTCCGCCCGGATCGCCCTCCTCGAATCCGCCCCCCCGAGATCGCGGCCCGAAGAGCAGACGCTGCTCGAGGCCCAGTTGGCCGACGAGCTCCTCTACGCGGGGCGCACGCGTGAAGCGATCGAGCGCTACGAAGAGGTCCTGGCCGAGGTCCGCGCGCGCCCCATGGTCTACGGCCCCGAGCTACAGACCGCCGTGCGGGAGTCGCTGGGGCTCGCCTGGCTGCGCCTGGGCGAAGAGGACAACTGCCTGCTGAACCACACTTCGGCCTCGTGCATCCTGCCGATCCAGGGCGACGGCCTGCACGAGCTCGAAGAGGGCTCCCGGGCCGCGATCGAGCACTTCAGCGCGGTGCTCGAGCGGCGGCCCGACGCCCTCAACATCCGGTGGCTCCTGAACATCGCCCACATGACGCTGGGGCAGCACCCGCACGGGGTCCCCGAGGAGTGGCGGATCGAGCTGCCCGAAGAGGAGCCGTCGGGGCTCCGGGCCTTTCACGACATCGCCCCCGCCCTCGGCCTCGACGTGGTGGGTCTCTCCGGGGGGAGTGTCGTCGAGGACTTCTCGGGCAACGGTTACCTCGACGTGATGGTCTCGTCGTGGGGGCTCCGCGACCCGCTTCGGTACTTCGAAAATCAGGGAGACGGGCGCTTCGTCGAGCGGACGGACGAGGCGTGGCTGAGGGGGATCACCGGGGGGCTCAACCTGGTGCACGCGGACTTCGACAACGACGGCCATCCCGACGTGCTCGTGCTGCGGGGGGCCTGGATGGGGGCGGACGGACGCCATCCCAACTCGCTCCTGCGCAACAATGGCGACGGCACCTTCACCGACATCACCCACGAGGCGGGCCTGGGATCGCGATTCCCCACGCAGACGGCCGGATGGGCCGACTTCAACGGGAACGGCCTCCTCGACCTCTTCATCGGAAACGAGAGCCAGCCGGGGCAGGGGTACCGCTCGGAGCTCTACCGGAACAATGGCGACGGCACCTTCACCGAGATCGCCGCCGAGGTGGGCCTCGACGTCGAGGCCTTCGTCAAGGGGGTCGCCTGGGGTGATTACACGAACGACGGGCGGCCCGATCTGTACCTGTCGATCATGGACGGCCCGAACCGCCTCTTCCGCAACGAGGGGCCGGACGGGGACGGGTGGCGCTTCACCGAGGTCGGCGCCGAGGCCGGGGTGCAGGAGCCGATGGCGAGCTTCCCGGCCTGGTTCTTCGATTTCGACAACTCTGGGTATCTGGACCTCTTCGTCTCCGGCTACCGGATCGATCCCGGCGATGTGGCCCGGGAGTACCTGGGGATGCCGATCGAGGGCGAGTATCCGCGGCTCTACCGCAACAACGGCGACGGCACCTTCACCGACATCACCGCCGAAGTGGGGCTCGACCGGGTCCTCTACACGATGGGCTCCAACTTCGGGGATCTCGATAACGACGGCTTCCTGGACCTGTACGTGGGCACCGGAGATCCGGACTACCGGGCGCTGATGCCGAATCGGATGTTCCAGAACGTCGGCGGGGAGCGGTTTCGCGAGGTGACCGTGCACGGCCGCTTCGGAAATGTGCAGAAGGGGCACGGGGTCTCGTTCGCCGACCTGAACCACAACGGGCACGAAGACGTCCACATCGTGATGGGCGGCGCCCTCGAGGGCGACACCTACCAGAACCTCCTCTTCGAGAATCCCGGCACCCGCAACGGCTGGCTCACCCTCCGGCTTCGGGGGGTGGAGTCGAACCGGATGGGCGTCGGGGTCCGGGTGCACGCACGGGTCGCGACCCCCGACGGGCCGGAACGCTCGATCCACCGGGTGGTCGGCGCCGGGAGCAGCTTCGGGGGCAACCCGCACCAGGTCCACCTCGGGCTGGGCCCCGTGGACCGGGTCGCATCGCTGGTGATCGAGTGGCCGGCGAGCGGGATCCGCCAGGAGTTCACCGAGCTGGCGGCGAACCGCATTCTCGAGATCATCGAGGGAGACGACGAGCTCCGAGAGGTCGAGCGCCCGTCCTTCTCGTACCCTCTGGACCACGGACACCCATGATCAGGGGACTTCGTCTTTCCGCGCTTGCACTCGTGGCGCTCCTCGTCGCGTCGTGCGGCTCCGAGCCGGACGAGCTCGACGCCACCGACGCCCATGCCTTCGTGACCGAGTGGATCGACGGGGTCTACGGGCTGATCGCGGTGGAGATGTACAGCCCGCCGCGGGCGTCGCGCGTCTATGGCTACCTGGGCGTGGCGCTCTACGAGGGGTGGGTCCACGGGCTCGACGGGATGCGCTCGGCCGTGGGGCTCCTGAACGACCTCGACGGCCTGCCGGAGCCCGATGCGGCTCCACACGACTGGCCGGTGGTGGCCGCCGCGTCGGCCCACGGGCTGATGGAGCACCTCTTCTTCGGCACCACGGGGTCCACCCTGAACGCGATCGACGACCTGCGCGACGAGCAGGTCGAGCGCCGCCGGGCCACCGGGGTCGAAGACCGAACGGTGGAGCGCTCCCTGGCGTACGGCGAATCCCTCGCAGAGGCGCTGATCGAATGGGCGGAGCGGGACGGGTATCGGGACACGAGGGGCGTCGCCTACACCCCGCCGGTGGGTCCCGACATGTGGGTCCCCACGGCCGAGTACGGGACCTCGCTCGCCCTGAATCCCGTCCTGAACATGGTCTACCTCTACGACGACCTGGCCGCGGCCGAAGGTCGCGTGGTCCAGTCGCAGTGGCAGAGCGACCGGATGCACCTGACGGCGCGTCCCGGGGCGATCACCGACCACAATGTGGCGATGGAGCCCTTCTGGGGTGAGCTGCGACCCTTCGTGATCTCGGATCCCGCGGAGTTTCCCGTGATTCCGCACAAGGCCTACTCCGAGGAGCCGGGCTCTCCCTTCCACGACGAGCTGATGGAGGTCTACCAAATCTCGCTCTCGCTGACCGACGAGCAGATCCACATCGCGCACTTCTGGGCGGACAACCCGGGAGAGACGGGCACGCCGGGGGGACACTGGATGAAGCTCGCCTCGCAGCTGATGACGCAGCTCGAGCTGTCGGTGCCCGAGGCCCTCGAGATCACCCTGCTCACCTCGCTTTCGGTCGCCGACGCCTTCATCGCCTGCTGGGACGCGAAGTATCGGATCAACCTCGTCCGACCCAAGACCCTGATCAACCGGTGGATCGATCCCTACTGGCAGACGGAGTTGGTGACCCCCCCGTTCCCGGAGTATCCGTCCGGACACTCGACGGTGTCGGGCGCCGCGGCCACATCGCTCACCGCCCTGCTGGGCGAGGTCCCCTTCGTCGACCGCACCCACGAGAACCGCTTCGGCTACGAGGCCCGACCCTTCGGTTCCTTCGCCGAGGCGGGCCAGGAAGCCGCGCACTCACGGCTCTACGGGGGGATTCATTATCCGATGGCCAACCAGAACGGGCTGGAGCACGGCGAGCGCATCGGCCGGGTCATCGCACAGCGGCTCCTCTCCCATATGCACGGGGAGTCGTTTCAGCTCGAGGAGCACCTCTCCGAGCCCCTCTTCGAGCCGATCCCACCGCCGGACTGGGACCCGGAGTTCCGTCTGGCGGGACAGCGACCCTAGGTCGTGCTGGCCAGCCGCGCGATCACGCCGTCGTCCTCATCCAGCAGCTCAAGGCCGCCCTCGATCAGCCGGTGCGAGCGGGTCCGCTCCAGGACATCGAGGATCGCGGACTCCACTTCGCTCGCGGGATCCGGGCAGCCCATTCGGGTCGTCGCCGCGGGCGAGAAGCGGAGCCCTTCGTCGTCGAGCTGAAAGCTCCCCACCAGCCGGTTGCAGCCGGTGGATCCTGCGACGCTCCCGTCGGTCCCGTCCAGGTAGAGATCGGGGGGTGCGGGCAACTGATCGAGGGGAAGGGAGCCCACCTCGACGAACTGCCACTCGCGGTTCAGCAGTTCGTGGTCATCGACCTCGATCGGCTCGACGGGGTCCCCGGTGCGGACTCCCTCGATGGCCAGGGAGTCATCCGACTCCATCCAGTCTGCCTGCAGCTCCTGGCTCAGGGGCGACTCCTCTCCTTCGCTCTGGAAGTAGAGGGGGTCCGGAGCCTCGGGGACCTCCGAAGCCTCCTCTCCACATGCGACCAGCAGGACGATCGCCCCGATCCCGCAGATCAGCCGGGTCATGACGCCGCCTCGACGGGCTCGAAGATGCCGGTATCGCGGTTCTTCCGGACCCGGTCCCACGAGAAGACGCGCCCGTTCATCGTGATGTAGACCCCGGGGGGGAGCGCCTGCACCGCGGTGAGCGCCCCTCCGAGGTTGAAGAGCCCGTCGGAGCTGCCGAAGGCGATGGGGATCATCGCGCCGGTCAGCACGATCGTCTTGCCCTCGACCCCGTCGGCCAGCGCCTGCGCGGTGTCGACCATGGTGTCGGTGCCGTGGGTGATCACGATCCGCGTCTCGGGCACCTCGCGGCAGTTGCGCATGATGAGCTCCCGGTCGGTGTCGGTCATCTCGAGGGAGTCGACCATCATGAGGGTCCGGATGCGCAGATCGAGGCGGCAGCGCCCCATCTCGAGCATCTCGGGCAGGTGGGTGTCCTTGAAGTAGAGGCGTCCTTCGATCTCGTCATACTCCTTGTCGAAGGTGCCTCCGGTGATGAACAGTCGTATGGCCATGGGCACGGGGGTCGGAGACACTACCGGGGGATCCTGCCGAAATACAGGATCCCTCCTCCCGCGGTCCCCGTCAACAGGTGCCGACGTCCATCCTCCGTCAGCCCGGCTGGAACGGGCCGGCTGAGCGGATGGGTGTCGAGGCGGAAGCTCTCGTCCAGCTCGAAGGCCGGCTCCTCGGCCGTCCCGACGTTCCGGTACAGGAGTGCACCGGCCTCTTCGCGCCCGATCAGCAGGTCGAGGAGCCCGTCGCCGGTCATGTCGGCCAGGTAGGGGGCGCTGCGTCGGCCGGCGTCGATCTCGAAGAAGTCGTCCGACTCCAGCTCGAACTCGGGGCGCTCCGCGGTCCCCACATTCCGGTAGTACGACAGCCGGCCCGACGACTTTCCGACGACCAGGTCGAGAAGCCCGTTTCCGGTCAGGTCCCCCAGCGCGGGCACGGCGTGGCTGCCGCGGGTGAGGCTCACCTCCAGGTCGGGATCCCGCTCGAAGGCGACGGCGCCATCGGCCCCCACGTTCCGATAGAAGTGCACCCCGTCGTTCCACGTTCCGAGTGCCAGGTGCGCCCGGCCGTCGCCGTACAGGTCACCGAAGACGGGGGCGTAGTGGTAGATGGTCTCGAGCGTGAGGCTGTCGGTGAGCTGGAAGCGGGGCTCCGACGCGGTCCCCTCGTTCATGAACAGGTAGAGGCGTCCGGTCCGGTTGTGGACGGGGTCGATCTTGTTGCCGACCGCCAGGTCCAGGAGCCCGTTGCCGTTCAGGTCCACCACGTCGATGATGCTCTCGGTCCCGACATCGATCCCGTTCAGGAAGCGCTCGGTCACCTTCCGGAAGAGGCCGTCGTTGCCCCGCGTGTAGTGGTGCAGGTTGTTCGACGCGGTGCGATTCGGGTTGAAGGCACCGCCCAGCACCCCCAGGATCAGGTCCATCTGCCCGTCACCGCTCAGGTCGGCGGGAACCGGCACGTTGTGCCCGCTCGTGCTGATGTTGCCGTCGGGGGTGAACAGGGGCTCCGGAGGGTTGTCGAGGTCGTAGTCCGGGCACCCCCCGGTGTTCTCGATCAGCAGAACGCTCGGCTCGAAGAAGTCGCCCCAGAGCAGGTCGAGCGCCCCATCGCCCGTCATGTCGATGAAGGACATCGCGTTGGCGCCGTGCAGCGTCCCGATCTGCCCGATGATCTCGATGTTCTCGAAGCGGTCGGTCACGTGCTCGAAGCGCGGAAACTCGTGCTCGGTCTCGACCTCGCGGTAGTGCGTGATCATCCCGTCGACCCGGCCCAGGAAGAGGTCCCAGCGACCGTTGCAGTCGAGGTCGGCCAGGTGGGGGATGTTCTGCCGGTCCGAGAAGATCGGCCGGCCCTCGGGGGTCCGAATCGAGTCGACCACCACCTCGAAGCGTGGCGCCTCGGGGGTCCCCTCGTTGCGGTAGACGCGCATGTAGCTGAAGGGAAGCTCGGAGAGCAGCTCGAGCCGGCCGTCGCGGTTCAGGTCGATGAACTTGAACCACTCACCGACCTCGAGGTCCTCGAAGCGGTCGGTCCGCCAGCGGAAGTCCGGCTCCTCGGGGGTGCCGACGTTCTCGAAGTAGATGAGTTCGCCCGAACGCTCCTGCAGGAAGAGGTCGGGATCCCCATCCCCGTCCAGATCCACGAACTGGGGTCGGGGTACGACGAGGCCTCCCAGAAAGGGGTGCTCGTAGGGCTCCCCATCCTCATCCAGCACCGCAAAGGGGTAGACGTCGCGCACCCACTCGTCCGGCCCCACCGGCTCCCCCGAGGGGGTGGTCGCGCACCCGATCAGGCCTCCCGTCACGACCAGTGCGACGAGCCATGCGGTAGAGCGGATCATCCCCCCCCGGCCCGCATCCCGATGCCGGTCACATTGCGGCCCAGGCGAATCACGCGCTCGATCTCGAGCGTCACGGTGTCGACCACCACGACCGCTCCGTCTCCGCCATCATCCTCGACCGGCCCATGCATCGCGTGCGGGTTCTTGTTGTTGTTCGAGATCCAGGCGGTGCCACCGTCGGGCGAAAAGACGATCGCGTGGGGGGCATCCAGCCCCTCCCCCGAGATCCGGGCGACGACCTCCCAGCTCCCGGTGTCGACGACCGCCACGTCGTCGGTGTGCTTGACGGGGACCCAGACCTGGCTCCCGTCCGGCGTGAACATCGGGTCGAAGGCCATGTGGCCGACCTCGATCGAGTGCGCCAGCCGCGGGTGGGCCGGATCCTCGAGATCGAAGATCAGGAGCTGCCCCGACATCTCGCCCGAGCCGGCCATCCAGCGCCCATCGGGCGAGATCGCGAACTGCACGATCGCGTGGGTGGGTCCGTCGACATCGACGAGTTCGACCCGCTCGGTGGCGAGGTCGATCGACGCGAGTCGATTCTCTCCCAGGCTGGCCGTGTATGCGTACGCCCCCCCGGCTCCCATCAGCATCGCGTGCGGCTGCGAGAAGAAGATGTCCAGCTCCTCGGACTCCATCGTGGTCCGGTCGACCAGGGCGATCCGGCGCGGGGGGCTCACGGCGCTCATCGAGCGGCTCACCGCGAGCAGGTTGCTACCCGGGTCCAGCGCCAGCATCCCGGGGGTCTCCATCCGGAACTCGGCCACGACCTCGTGGTTGCGGTCGAACTTCAGGACCCGATCGTCTCCGATCAGCGAGACGTACCAGTGCGACCCGTCGGGCTCGACCGCGATGTGGTGCGGAGACGAACGCTCCGAATAGCCCAGCTCGGTGAGCGAGACCGTGTGCACGAGCTCCCGCGTCTCCATGTCGATGATCGCGATCTCGGCCTCGTCCTGCACGCAGACGAAGAGCAGGTCATCGGAGAGCGCCACAGCGGGGCCCGCACCCCCGCTCCCCCCGGTGGCGCAGGCCACCACCAGGAGGAGGGCGAGGGGAAGGCTGCGAAAGAAGAGTGAAGCACGCATGGGATCCGCCTTTACGGACGCACCCGCCCGGTCAGGAGACCGGACGGGGGTCGTGGAATCGGACGATGAAGAGCCCCTCGCCGATGCTCGAGATCGAAATCGAACCGCTCTCGAAGAAGGGGTACGTGCTCCAGGCGCCCTCGAACATCGGCTCCTGCTCGTGCGTGGGCGCGGTGTCGATGTAGCCGACCTCCTGCGGGTTCTCGCGGTCGCTGATGTCGACGATCCGGAGTCCGCTCGAGTAGTTGGCCTCGTACATCAGGTCGCCCACGATGTAGAGGTTGTGCGAGACCGCGCGCGAATCGAAGAAGAACTCGCCGACGACCTGCGGGTCCTCGAGGTCGACCAGATCGAAGATCACGGTGCGGGTGTTGTCGATCAGTCCCCCCATCAGCGCCAGTTCGTCCTGCATGTAGAAGTACCGGTGGTCCTCGTCGAACCAGCCCTGGTGGACATAGCCCACGTTCGGGTAGGCGGCGCGCGACACGGCGATCGGGTTCTCCTTGTCGGTCACGTCGGCGACCGAAAGGTGGGTCTCGTTCGAACCCATGCAGATCTCGCGCTCGAAGTAGCGGTCGTCGGGGCCGCGGTAGGTCACGCACTGCACGTCGTGCGAATACCCGGTCCCGGTCCGTCCCGTCTGCGGATCCGCGAAGCAGCCGGCGAACTGCGGGTTCATCGGATCGTTCACATCGACCATGTGCAGTCCGCCCCCGCAGGTCTCACCCCCCTGGCTCGCCCCGACGATGTAGACATAGCCGGTCTCGGGGTTCAGCCCGATGTTGTGGGCGCTGTGGATCCGATCGTAGGTCAGGTCCGGCTCCCAGGTGATCGGCTCCCCGTCGAACTCGTCCAGGCGGCGCAGGTTGAAGACCTGCATCCCGTGCTGGCCCGAGGCGTCGGCCACGATGAAGGCGTGGTCGTTGAACACCTTGAAGTCCCGCCAGGCCGCGGTCGGCGACCCCTCGGTCCGCAGCACCTCGCCCAGGTACACCGGGTTCGACGGGTCCGTGATGTCGACGAAGGCCACGCCGTCGGTCCGCCCCGCCAGGACGATCTCGCGCCCGGTCTCCTCGTCGTGCCAGCCCCAGGTGTCGTTCATCCGGATCCCGCGCTCGCCCCCGATGTCCGGAAGCGGAAGAAAGGAGAGGATCTCGACGTTCTCGCAGTCGTAGATCGCCGCCTTGCCGCCCTCGCACATGACCGACTCGGCCAGGATCGCGGGCAGCGCCTCGGGCTCCGAGGCGAGCCGTTCGGCCTCGTTCCAGACCCCATCGGCATCGCGCTCCAGGATCACCACCGCACCGGCGCCCCCGTCCGTCCCGACCGCGGCCACCGCCGCCACGTCACCCTCGACGGCGATCGCGCTCCCGTAGCGGTTGTTGGGGCTCGTCCAGTCGCCCGACAGCCGCTCCACTCCCGTCCACCCCTCGTCGGTGCGGAAGAAGCGGTCCACGGCGCCCCGGCGGCCCATCCCCAGCGGCACACCGATCCAGAGGGCGTCATCCCCCACCGCCAGCGCTCCACCGAAGCTGGTGCCGACCGTGCCATGGAAGGAGTGCAGCCGGTCGCGCTCGATCCAGCCCTCGTTCGAGTTGTCGGCCGTGAAGATCATGACAGCGCCCGTGAGGTTCAGGTTCGGGGCACCGACCAGGATCTCGTCGCCATGCACCAGCAGGCGCATTCCGAAGACCGCGTCGTCGGCATCGCCGCGGGGCGAGAGCTCCCCGGCCTCGACCCACTCGCCGGCATCCGCTCGGAAGGCGTAGACGGTGCCGTCCTGCCCCCCGGCCATCGGGGCCCCCACGAAGATCTCGCCGTCCCGAAGGGCGACCGAGGCTCCGAAGCGGCCCTCCTCGTCCCCATTGTGCGCCGTGAGGCGGGCGACCTGGGCCCACCCGTCCGAGCCATCGAAGAGGAGCGCGGCGCCCGCGGTCTCCTCGGCGCCCGGTGCTCCCACCAGCGCCCAGTCACCCATCAGGGCCACCGCGGCCCCGAAGAGCGCGTCCTCTCCCTCGTCATCGCCGGCCATCTCCCCAACCACCGACCACGTCCCGGCCTCTCGCTCCATCAGGAAGACCCGGTTGATCTCGGGCGCCCCGACGAGCATCCGGTCGCCATCGATCGCCAGCGCCGAGCCGAAGCTGTCTCCCATCTCGCTGTCGGGCGCCATCAGCTGGGCCGTCTCGCTCCAGCTGCCATCGGCCCCCCGCTCATACAGGTAGACGATACCGGGGCGCAGGGAGTTCTGACCCTCTCCGACGAGCACCTGCCCGTCCGAAATCGCGAGCGCCCCCCCGAATCCGGACAGGAAGGCCGACGCGACGACGTCGTCGACATCGGATCCCAGCGCGGGGTTGAGGCTCTGGGCCGTCACCGGTCCGGCCACCAGGGCCAGGAAGGCGACGGCAAGGGCGGATTGAAGCAGCTGTTTCATGCGTTTCTCCATATCATGTGGATCACACGGGCGGTGGACGGCGGACCCGCTTTTGTCCCGACGTCGAGTCCGTTACTCTGAAGCGACGGTCGGGTGGCGCGGGCCGGGCCCCGGTTTCCGGGTCTCAGACTCCTACACAGGGAGTACCGCGAGAGGTTCCCGTCCGATCCGCCGATGGTCCGAGACGGACCCCGATTTCGACCCAGACTACGACGAAGCCCTCCATGCGGATTCAGGTACTCCTCTTCGGCCCCCTCTCGGCCGAGCTCGGGCAGAGTTCGATCGAGGTCGAGCTCACCGGCGACCCCCCGACCTGTGGGGACGCCCGCGAGGCCCTCGCCCGCACCCACCCGTCGATCGCCCCCCTTCTCCCCTCCCATCGTTTCGCCCGAAATCAGGAGATCGTCGCGGACTCCGAGCCCATCGAGGCCGACGACGAGCTCGCCCTGATCGGGATGGTGTCGGGCGGATGAGCGACCCGATGATCGACGTCCGCATCCTCGACGGCCCCCTCGTCCCCACCCGCCCCGACTGGGAGCTTCCCGGCGCCGGCTCGGTCCTCAGCTTCCGGGGCGTGGTCCGCCCCCTCGAGGCCGGAGACCCCATCGCGGGCCTCCGCTACGAGACCTACGACCCGATGGCCGAGCGCATGCTCCGGGCCCTCGCCGAGCGGGTCACCGAAGCGCACGGGCTCTCGGCCGTCCGCGTCCTCCACAGCCGGGGCTTCGTCGGGGCAGGGGAGTGCTCCTTCCAGCTCGACGTGGCCTCGCCCCACCGCCGCGAGTCGCTCGACGCGATGGACGCCTTCATCACCCTCATGAAGGAAGAGGTCCCGATCTGGAAGCACCCCGAGGCCGAGGCCCCCGCCTCCCCCCTCGCCGACCCCTTCGAGGTGCTGGGCTCGCTGATCCACACCCTGAGCCCCGTCGGCACCGAGTCCGTCCCCCTCGCCGAGGCCACCGGCCGCATCCTGGCCCGGGAGCTTCGGGCCGACCGCGACCACCCGCCGGCGGACGTGAGCGCCATGGACGGCTTCGCGCTCCGCCTGGCCGACCTCTCGACCGACCCGATCCCCGTCGAGCACGAGGCCGAGATCGGCACCGCGATCCGCACCCTGAAGCCCGGCCGCGCCATGCAGATCTTCACCGGCGCCCCGGTCCCCCACGGCGCCGATCTGGTGGTCCGCCGCGAAGACGTCGCCGAAGAGGGTGGCACCATCCGGCTTCTCGTCGAGCCCTCATCCCTCCCGTCGGGGCTCTTCATCCGTCGCCGGGGCGAGAATATCGGCAGTGGTGACCTCGTTCTCCCTTCGGGGAGGGCCATCTCGCCCCCCGTCCTCGGGGCGCTGGCCACCTTCGGGGCCGCGAATCCCTTCGTGCGCAGGCGCGTGCGGGTCGCCGTGCTGGTCACCGGAAACGAGATCGTCGACGCCTCCGAGGAGCCGGGCCCCACGCAGATCCGGGACTCGAACGGCTGGGCGCTGCAGGGGCTTCTGCAGGAGCCCTGGATCCAGCTCGTGTCGCGGGCGCGGGTCCCGGACGATCCCGACCGCACCCGGAAGGCGCTCGGCGACGCCCTCGAGGGGGCCGATGCGGTCCTGCTCACCGGTGGGGTCTCGATGGGAGACCACGACCACGTCCCGGGCGCGATCGAGGCGCTCGGGGGCGAGATCCGCTTCCACCGGATCGCGATCAAGCCCGGCAAGCCCCTGCTCGGGGCGATCGGGCCCGGGGGGGAGCTCATCTTCGGCCTGCCGGGCAACCCGGTCTCGGTGCTCGCCACCGCGCGGCGCTTCGCGCTCCCCGCCCTGGCCCGTCTCGCGGGCATCGACGAGTCCTCGCACGAGCCGGTGCCCCTGGTCCTCGACCCGCCGATCGAGCGCGGTCACGCCCTGACCCGGTTCCTGCCGGTGGCCCTGCTCCCCTCGGGACGGGGCCGGGTGCTCCCCTCGCGAGGCTCCGGCGACCTGGTGGCGGCGGCGTCGAGCGATGGACTCGTCGAGGTCCCTGCCGGGGCCTTCGGAAGTGGTCCCTTCCCCTTCTATCGGTGGGGGTTATCATGAAAACGCATAATATGCGTAAACATCATAAAGGGATATGATGAAAACATTATATTCTCCCGAAGATGGCGAGGGGCATGGGCTGTCCCACCTCGACGCGCGGGGAACGGCGCGGATGGTGGATGTCGGCGACAAGCCCATCACGCACCGGACCGCGACGGCCGAGGGCCGGGTGACCTGCTCGCCGGAGCTCGTGGCCCGGATCCGCGAACACGGACTCGAGAAGGGCGACCTGATCGGCACCGCCCGGCTGGCCGGGGTCCTGGGGGCGAAGCGGGTCGACGAGCTGATCCCCCTCTGCCACACCCTCCCCCTGGACCGGGTCGATGTCGAGATCACCATCGGCGATGCCGAGATCCGCCTTCGGGCCACGGCCAGCACGCGGGCGCGGACGGGGGTCGAGATGGAGGCGCTGACCGCGGTGGCCGTCGCCGCCCTGACCGTGATCGACATGGGCAAGGCGGTCGACCGGACCATGACGATCCAGGATCTCCGCGTCGTCGAGAAGACCGGGGGCCGCTCCGGCGACTGGGTGAGGGAGTCCGAGCGATGAGTGCGTCGGACCCGGGCGAGGGGACCCGCTACCGCGTCGGGGTGATCACGGTCAGCGACCGCTGCTCCCGGGGCGAGGCCGAGGACCGCTCGGGCCCCGCGGTCGAGGCCGCCGTCGAAGGGGGCCTCCGAGGCGCACGGGTTTCGCTCCGGGACGTCCTCCCCGATGAGCCCGAACAGATCTCGGGACTGCTGAAGGAGTGGGCCGACCGCGACCTGCTCGCGCCCCACCTGGTCCTGACGACGGGTGGGACCGGGCTGGGCCGGAGGGATTCGACGCCCGAGGCGACGATGAAGGTGCTCGAGCGCCCGCACCCGGGCCTGATGGAGAAGGTGCGGCTCGAGGGGTCGCGCAAGACGCCGATGGCGTGGCTGTCGCGAGGGGTGGCCGGCACGCGGCGGGGGACGCTGATCGTCAACCTTCCCGGATCCCCGACCGGGGCCGTCGAATCGCTCGAGGCGCTCCTGCCCCTGCTTCCGCATGCGCTGGACGTTCTGCGGGGGACCGAGGGCGAGGGTCCGCATCCGACCGGCTTGCCGTTCGGGCGCCCGGGACCGAAACTGGTGTGAGTCCGGAGCCTCTCAAGGAGAGCGGTAGCGCAGGATGAGGTCATCGGACGAGGCGAGCCAGCCATGGTCCTCGTCCACGAAATGCATGGCCGTGGCCCAGACGCCTTCGAGGTCGTCCTGGAACTCCCAGCTGTCGCCGCCGTCTGAGCTGAGGAAGGTCTGGCCCCTTCCGAAGATGAACCCCCGCTCCCCGTGAAAACCGACGCCAAGGAGCCACTCGGTGGCGCCGAAGTCCACGCTCTCCCAGGTACGTCCGTCCTCCGAACGCAGGACGAGCCCGTTCTGACCCACGACC
>REBS01000182.1 GCA_007692605.1 Gemmatimonadales bacterium | reverse complement strand
GTCGTAGAGGAGCGGGCCCTGCTCGAGGAACTCCTCGTGCACCATCCCATGTCCGCGGCGGGCCTCGGCCCGGGGCTTCTGGTCGTGGCCTGCGGCGCCTTCCTGGTCGCGCTCACCCCCCTCCTGCGCCTCGCCCGCTGGTAACTTGCCAGCGGGCGGGAGCGTCACGCGCGCGTCCTGTCGGCCCGATGGCGCCTCGCCGGGGGGTACCGTGCGTGCGGGGGGATGCCCAGCGCGCGGCTCGGCCGCATATGGGGCGGTCGTCTGCGGGACGGCCCCCCCTAGGGACGGCCGCCTGCGGAACGGCCCCATTCGGCACCCCCCTTCGGAACGGCCGCCTGCGAGCCCGACGGTGACCGAAAAGATCGCAAACGTCGCAGCGGAATAGGCGTTTGCGACATTCCCGGCAATAATTGCCGGACATATCGCATGGATGGTTACGACTCATCGAGCCGTGCTCTCTTTCCGGTAATAATGACCGAAAATCCAGCATCGGTCGAATTCTCGGCGACGTTTGCGGGATTTCCGGCCATCCGATTTCCGGCCATCCGGCGAGGGTCGAATCCCTCGGGCCTCCGACAAGCCGCACGACCTTCGACGAGCCGCCCGCCCTCCGACGAGCCGCCCGCCCCACGTCCCGCGGGTGCCCGTGGGCGGGCGCGGTCGCCCAGATGCCGGCGCATCCCGGACCTGAGGGCGCTACAACCACCCCAGCGTCGTGGCCACGCCGAGTCCGATCAGGAGGAGGCCGGCGGCGATCGCCGCGGTGCCCTCCCAGTGGCGGCGCATCCGTCGGCCGACCTCGATTCCGACCAGGGCGAAGACCGCCGAGAAGGTCGCGATCACCGACGCCAGCAGGACCGGCGGGAACTCCCGCAGCCCGAAGCTGAAGCCGACGATCAGGTTGTCGACACTCAGCGCCATCCCCAGCAGGAGGAGCCCGCGGTAGCTGTCGAGCCGGCGGACGATCGCCTCATCGACCTCTTCCCGTCGGATGCCCGCCACCACGGTCCAGACCCCGAGCACCACCAGGATCCCCGCGGCGATCCAGCGGCCCGCGGGATCCACGAAGGCCGCCATCATCCTCCCCATCGCCACTCCCAACAACGGAACCAGGAACTCGAAGACCGCGAAAACCCCAATGATCCGCACCCGCCTCGGAGACTCGCGCAGCGCCCCGATCGCGAGCGCCACGGCCAGGTTGTTGGCTCCGGTGACAAATCCGAGTACCAGGAGTTGGAGTGGAGTCATGTGGGGGGAGGCGCGGGCGGGGTGAAGGAGGGGACGTGGGTGAAGTAGGGGGTACCGGACGGCCGCGTCAAGGTTGCCGCGGGAATGACACCCCGGCAACGTCACCCATGGAACGCCCTCCCGGCAATGCCACCCCGGGAACGTCCCCCCCGGGGTCCGTGGTATGAACACAGACAATGAGACAACGTAATCACGATTTCCCGACGTTCCGACCCTTCGTGCGACCAGTCACCTCCCTTCGACCCGGCGCGCCGCAGTTCGCCATGCTCCTCGCCATCGCGATCCTCGCGGGACTCTCCGCATGCGACTCCAGCCCGTCGGAGCCCGAGCCCGAGCGCATCGTGGTGGATCTCGACTTCACCGCCGAGTCCCACGGCTGGGAGTCCGGGTTCTCCGACTTCAACGTGGGTGACGAAGAGAACATGGAGCTTGCGGCAGGCCATGAACGCCTCCCCGAACCCCTGTCCGATCGCGGGTACGGCCTTCATGTGGGTGCCACGAACCGCAGCGACGACGTCTTCATGTACTGGACCGGCCGGATCGACGACCTGGCGCCCGACACCCGCTACCGGATCGAGTTTCGGGTCGAATTCGCCACCTCGGCCCCCTCGAACTGCGTCGGCGTCGGAGGTCCCCCCGGAGAAGCGGTACACCTGAAGGTCGGGGCCACCCCCGTCCGTCCGGAGCCGATCGACGACGATGGCTACTACCAGATGAACATCGACAAGGGGAACCAGCTGTCGAGCGGGTCGGACGCGATCCGGATCGGCCATGTCGGGAACACGGTAAGCGAGTGCACCGACTGGGTCTTCGAGATGAAGACGGTTGAAAGCGAGGAGGTCTTCGAGGCCACGACGGACTCCGACGGCGCCCTCTGGCTCCTGGTGGGAACCGACTCCGGGTTCGAGGCCCGAACCGAGCTTTACTACACCCGCTACCGGGCCACCCTCCAGGAGCTGTGACCGACGCCCGAGAACGGGAAGCTTCAGTCCGGCTCGGCTTCGGACTCGCTTTCGGCCATCGTGAGTCCCGGCACCGAGAGCTCGAGCGCACCGGCCACCCGCTTCAGCGTCTCCAGGCGGGGGCTGTGCACATTGCGCTCGAGATTCGAGATCACCGACTGGTGCAGCCCGGCCATCTCGCCGAGTTCGGACTGACTCAGCCCCCGCTCCGTCCGGATCCGCCGGAGGTTCTCGCCCAGGGGCATCGGATCGCCGCAACCCGACGAGCCACGGGCGGACCGATCATCCATACCCGTCCCGATGCCGGCGTCCTCGAGGGCGCCCCGCAGCGCATCGGCGTCGATGATGATCGGTCCGGACCCGGGGTCGACACGGGGAATCCGCAGGCTCCGTCCGCCGGGCCCGCAGGTCACGGCGTCGAGCCGAAGGCGCTGCCCCTCGGCTTCGATCGCCCCGAGGGCCTGGAGCGCCTCGAGCGACACGTTCGGGGCCCAGTCGTCGCCGAATCGCAGACTCAACCCCGGGCCCGCGCCGTTCGGGCTTCGCGCCGGCCTCGCCGCGATGAGCGCTACGGGGGCCAGCAGGGGCAGGACATTCGCGAACCAGTGCTCGAGCACCCGGCCCGAAGGATCGTCCGGCTCGGGCAGGAGGGTGAACCGCCCATCGAGCGCCCGCATCAGTCCATCCGCCCGGTGGGCTCGCCGGCGGTCGTCGCGAGTGCGCACGAAGGCCACGACCCACGGGCGCACCCGCCGCATCCGAGCCAACCAGTCGGGGGCGGAGTCGGGAGTAACCGCCTGGTCGAGCGGTGTCAGGTCGGAGAGCAGGAGCGCCCGTCCCGGGGAGTCCGGGGCATCGAGCCACGAGTCGGCCCCGACCCCCCCGGATCGAAGCTCGACCGGCGCTCCGAACACTTCACCCGCGGCCACCTCGAGGGCCCCACGGAGCGCATCCCGCAGGGCGAGGGTCGCCACGGCCGAAAGGTCGACAGTGACAGGAGTGGTCACCGGCGAGGCGTCCGGGGACGGGAGGGTGGACGAAGACATGAATCAGGGGTGGGAGGAGTACGGGGCCGCAACGTCGGATCGAGTCCCGGGAGGATATCAGGAATTCATGATAGTCAGCCGGGGGGATCGACGCCAGCGACTCCGTCGGTGCGGACGGCACTCCGAGGCGCGACCCTGCCACGATCACCGGCGTCGGTCGCCGGAAGCGCCGGCGCGCGAACGGCCAACCCCAGCCGGATTATCATGACTACGCATCACCCCGTCCCGCGTCATACCGAATCCGCATGGCCCCCCACATTATGATGAATACGCATAACCCCCCCCTGCGATATGATGAATACGCATAATGCCCCGATCCGAAATCGAAGCTGATAACTTTACGGCATGATCTCCGATCCTCGCACCCGACCCAGCCGATCTACCCCACCCCCGAAGGAGCTCCTGGTGGGCCGCGCCCTGAAGCACCTGGGGCGTGCGCTCCTGAAGCGGTGCCCGAACTGCGGGTCGGGGGGGCTCTTCACGCGATGGGTGGTCATGCGCCGACACTGTCCTCGCTGCCACCTCATCCTCGATCGCAACGAAGACGACTACTTCATCGGCAGCTACGTGGTGAATTTCGTCACCGCCGAACTCCTGATCGTCACCGCGGCCTTCGCCACGATCTACCTGGCGTGGCCCGATGTCCCCTGGGACGCCCTCAAGTGGGGGCTGATGGCCACGATCGTCCCGGTCCCCTTCCTGTTCTACCCCTGGGCAAAGACGATCTGGCTGGGGATCGACCTCACCTTCCGCCCCCCCACCCTGCTCGATTTCGAAGGGCACGGCGAGAACATCGAGGACCCCGAGCTGGTCCCCCCGCTGATCCAACGGCGTGATTTGTCCTAAATCCCGACATGACATACATTTATGGACTGCAACCTCAACACGGGAGATCATCATGTCCGTAGCCAAGGTCACCGAGATCACGGCCACCTCGACGAAGAGCTTCGAAGATGCGATTCAGACCGGTCTGAATCGCGCCAGCAAGACGCTCGACAACGTCCAGGGCGCATGGGTCAAGGAACAGAAGGTCCACTGGGACGGGAGCCGCATCAGTGGCTATCAAGTCAACCTGAAGGTCACCTTCCTCCTCAAGGACTGACGAGCGATTTGGTCCGGGCCGTAGCGTCGGCCCGGACGCCGCCACCCCCCCTCGCCCGAACGGCCCCCCCATCCCTTGGTCCCCCCCGCCCCGCGGTGTAGGTTAGGGGTTCCTTTAGGGAGGGTCCCATTCGGGAGGGATCCATTCGGGCGAGAGCCGGCGGCCGCGGGGCCGCCTCAACCAGAGCGGCGGCGGCATGGCGAACCACGGGGCGGGAGCAGCGAACCAGGACCACACACCGGACCACACACCGGGCCACACCCGGGAGCACAAACCGGGCTCCGAGGACACTCGGGACCGCTACGACCCCTCGGCGCTCGAAGCCCTCTGGCAGGCCCGATGGGACGAGTGGGGGACCAACCGCTTCACCCTCGACGAGTTCCGCAACGCCGAAGACCCCTACTACAACCTGATGATGTTCCCCTACCCCTCGGCCGAGGGGCTCCACGTGGGCAACATCTACGCCTTCACCGGCGCCGACGTGCACGGCCGCTACCATCGTCTGCGCGGCCGCGAGGTCTTCGAGCCGATCGGCTTCGACGCCTTCGGGATCCACTCCGAGAACTTCGCGCTCAAGGTCGGGCTCCATCCGATGGACCTGATCCCGAAGAACGTCGCAAACTTCACCCGCCAGCTCCGCCGCATCGGGGGCATGTTCGACTGGGACCACACCGTCGACACCACGACCCCCGAGTACTATCGCTGGACCCAGTGGCTCTTCCTGCAGCTCTTCAAGGGAGGCCTCGCCGAGCAGAAGGAGGCGCCGGTCAACTGGTGCCCCTCGTGCATGACCGTGCTGGCCAACGAGCAGGTCATTTCGGGGCTCTGCGAGCGGTGTGACAGCGCGGTCGAGCAGCGCCGGATCGCGCAGTGGTTCTTCCGGATCACCGATTTCGCGCAGCGTCTGCTCGACAACCTCGACGACCTGGACTGGTCCGAGACCACGAAGAAGGCCCAGTCCAACTGGATCGGCCGCAGCGAGGGCGCCTTCCTGCGCTTTCCGATCGCCGGCGAGCCATCGGCCGACACGGATTCCGGGGAGGCCGATTCGGGCATCAAGTCGCCCGCGAACCGGGCCGACACCGTCGACGTCTTCACCACCCGCCCCGACACCATCTTCGGGGCCACCTACATGGTGCTCAGCCCCGAGCACCCCCTGGTCGACCGCGTCACCCTCCCGGAGCACAGGCCCGAGATCGACGCCTACCGGAAGCAGGCCTCGGCCATGGACCTGGTCGCCCGGCAGAAGACCGACAAGACCAAGACGGGCGTCTTCACCGGGGGCCACTGCGTGAATCCCGCCACCGGCGAGCGGATCCCGATCTGGATCGCCGACTACGTGCTCATGGAGTACGGCACCGGCGCGATCATGGCGGTCCCGGGGCACGACCAGCGCGACTTCGAGTTCGCAACCAAGTTCGAGCTACCGATCCCCCGGGTGGTGGCCGGCCCCGACGACACCGCCGAAACCCCTCTCGAAGAGGCCTATGTGGGCCCCGGCCGGCTCGTGAATTCGGGCCCCTTCGATGGACTCCCGATCGACGAAGCCATCGCGAAGATCACCGCTTGGCTCGACGAGAAGGGCGCGGGCGAGAAGACGATCAACTACCGGCTCCACGACTGGTGCATCTCGCGCCAGCGCTACTGGGGGCCCCCGATCCCGATCATCCACTGCGACCGGTGCGGTGCGGTGCCCGTGCCCGAAGAGGACCTCCCCGTGGTCCTCCCCAGGGTCGAGGACTTCAAGCCCGACGACAGCGGGATCAGCCCCCTGGCCCGGGTCGAGGAGTGGTACCGAACCGAGTGTCCCGACTGCGGGGGTGAGGCCGAGCGCGAGACCGACGTCTCGGACACCTTCCTGGATTCGGCCTGGTACTTCCTGCGCTACCCCTCGACCGACATCGCCGACGCGCCCTTCGACCCGGCAATCACCCGCCGGTGGCTCCCCGTCGACACCTACATCGGGGGCAACGAGCACGCGGTGCTCCACCTGCTGTATGCCCGCTTCGTGACCATGGCGCTGCATGACCTGGGGCACCTGGACTTCGAGGAGCCCTTCACCCGCTTTCGCGCGCACGGCCTGATCATCCGCGAAGGGGCGAAGATGTCGAAGAGCAAGGGAAACGTGGTGGTGCCCGATCCGATCATCGAGGAGTACGGGGCCGACACCTTCCGCCTCTACCTGATGTTCCTGGGCCCCTTCGAAGAGGGAGGCGACTACCGGGATCTCGGGATCCAGGGCCCCTTCGGCTTCCTGAAGCGGCTCTGGGAGACGGTGGTCGACGACCTCGATCCCGACCCCGAAGCGGCGCCGGACCCCGATGTCGAGCGCAAGCTGCACCAGACGATCGAGCAGGTCACCCGGCAGCTCCCCGAGCTGCAGTACAACACCTCGATCGCGGCCATGATGGAGTATCTGAACGCGGTCCGGTCCGGGGGACGCACCCCCGTGCGCGCCGAGGTCGATCCCCTGGTGGTGCTCGTGGCGCCCTTCGCGCCCCACATCGCCGAGGAGCTCTGGAGCCGCCTGGGCCACAGCGGAAGCCTCTGGGACGCCGCGCCCTGGCCCGACTTCGACCCCGAGACGATGGCCGAGGACACGATCACCCTCGCCGTGCAGGTGAACGGCAAGGTGCGAGGCACGGTCGAGCTTCCGGCCGGAGCCTCGCAGGAGGCGGCGCTGGCCGCCGCCCGCGACGAGCCCAATGTGGCCCGGCACCTGGCCGAGGTGGAGCTGCGCCGAGTGATCCACGTGCCCGATCGACTCCTGAACCTGGTCGTCGGCTGACCCCGACGTCCGATCCCCGACGCCCCGCTTCGGCGGCGGCCCACCCTCTCTGACGAACCGACCCGACAAGGCGACCGACCCGATGCCCGACGACGCCATGACCACCGATCCGCTCCGGCTCCCAGACCACCCCGACCTCCCCTCCCCGGACACCGCGCGGCTGGCCATCGATGCCGTACGCGTGCTCTCGATGGACGCGGTCCAGGCCGCCAACTCCGGGCACCCGGGCACCCCGATGGCGCTGGCCCCCGCGGGCTACCTGCTCTGGCGGCATCACCTGCGGCACAATCCGGCCAATCCGCACTGGATCGACCGCGACCGCTTCGTCCTCTCGGTGGGCCACGCCTCGATGCTCATCTACTCGCTCCTGCACCTGAGCGGATACGAGCTCTCGCTCGACGACCTGCGCAACTTCCGCCAGTGGGAAAGCCCCACCGCCGGACACCCCGAGCTGGGCGAGCCTGCGGGGGTCGAGACCACCACCGGGCCGCTCGGCCAGGGGGTCGCGAACAGCGTCGGGATGGCGCTGGCGGAACGCTGGCTCGCCGCCCGCTTCAACCGGCCGGGCCACCGGATCATCGACCATCGCACCTGGGCCTTCTGCTCCGACGGCGACCTCATGGAGGGCGTCTCGCACGAGGCGGCCGAGATCGCGGGGCACCAGAAGCTCGGCAAGCTGATCTGGATCTTCGACGACAACGAGATCACGATCGAGGGATCCACCGACCTGGCCTCGTCGACCGATCAGCTCAAGCGCTTCGAGAGCTACGGCTGGCACACACAGGTCGTCGAGGGCGGAAACGACCTCGCCTCGCTGCACGACGCCATCGAGCGCGCGCGGGCCGAGAACGGACGCCCCTCGCTCATCTCGCTGCGCACCACGATCGCGTGGGGAAGCCCCAACAAGGCGGGCACGGCGGGAGCGCACGGTGCTCCCCTGGGCGAGGACGAGATCCGGCTCACCAAGGAGCGCCTCGGCTATCCCTCGCACGAGCCCTTCCACGTACCCGAAGAGGCCCGGCGCGAGTGGGGCCACTGCGGCCCCCGCGGAGCCGCGCTCGAAGCCGACTGGACCGCTCGCTTCGAGGCGTACCGCGCCGAGCACCCCGAGGCGGCGGCCGAGCTCGAGCAGTTCCTGGCCGGCGAGCTTCCGGACGACTGGGCCGAGGGGATCCCCGACCTGTCGGCCGAGACGAAGGGCGCCGCGACCCGCGCGGTCTCGGGCAAGGTGCTGCAGGGTCTCGCGGCGAAGGTCCCGAACCTGATCGGGGGATCCGCCGACCTGGCCCCCTCGAACAAGACCGAGATCGCCGAGGCGGGGTCGATCTTCGCCGGCAACGCGGCCGGACGGAATCTCCACTACGGGGTGCGTGAGCACGCCATGGGCTCGATCATGAACGGGATGGCGCTCCACGGCGGGGTGCGGCCCTACGGCGGCACCTTCCTGATCTTTTCGGACTACATGCGCCCGGCGATCCGCCTGGCGGGGCTCATGAAGCAGCCGGTCACCTACGTGTTCACCCACGACTCGATCGGACTCGGCGAGGACGGCCCGACGCACCAGCCCGTCGAGCAGCTCCTGGCGCTCCGGGCGATCCCCAACCTGGTGGATCTTCGCCCCGCCGACGCCCTCGAGACCGCGCACGCCTGGCGGCTCGCCATGGAGCGCATCGACGGCCCCGCCTTCCTCTCGCTCACCCGCCAGGGGGTCCCGCCCCTGTCGAGGGAGCGCACCCCGGATCCCGACGAGGTCCGTCGCGGCGGCTACATCTTCCGCGAGGCCGACGGGGGTGAGCCGGCCCTCATCCTGATCGGCACGGGCTCCGAACTTCAGCTGGCGGTCGAGGCCGCCGAGGTGCTCGAGGGCGAGGGCACCCCGACCCGGGTCGTGAGCCTGATGAGCTGGACGCTGTTCGGCCGCCAGGACGCCGCCTACCGCGACCGGGTCCTCCCACCGGCGGTGCGCGCACGGGTCTCGGTCGAGGCCGGCACCACCCTCGGATGGGAGCGCTTCATCGGGCTCGATGGGGCCTCGGTCGGGATCGACCGGTTCGGGGCGTCGGCACCGGCTCCGGTTCTCTACGAGAAGCTCGGGGTCACTGTCGAGGCAGTGATCGCACGATCCCGCGAGGTCCTGAAAGCGCTCTGATGCCAGCGGTGCCCGGGGTTTCGCGGGCCCGGCCTATACACCCGGGACCTTGCCCCCCCGAGCGGGGATTTACACATTTCGAGCTTTGCTGATTCTGCGTGGCCCCTCGGGGGACCCGCGCGTCGACACCGGACCCGGACCGAGAGAGGCCATGGCCAGCAGGGAACCACAGATCGGAAGGACGGTGGCACTCGCCATCCTCTTGTCCGTCTTCTGGCTCCTCCTCTCCGGGCGGATCGGGGTGCAGTACTTCATCTTCATGGTCCTGACGCTGGGCCTCGTCATGTGGATGAACCCCGAGCGGCCCTTCCGCCCGCGTGCCCAGGGGGGCGCCGAGAGCTTCTCGGAGCTGGTGCGGGCGACGCGAGGGCTCGTGCGGTACCTGGGCTGGCTCGTCTGGAACGTGATCAAGGCCAACATCGATGTCGCGGTCCGGATCCTGAGCCCGTCGATGCCCATCGAGCCCAAGCTGCTGGTCTTCCGGACGGAGCTCCAGAGCGAGGTGGCGCAGGCGCTCGTGGCCAACTCGATCACGCTGACGCCGGGCACCGTGACGATCGATCTGAAGGATGGGGAGTACCTGGTCCACGCGCTTCACCCCGAGACGGCGACCGCGGTCACCACGGGGGAGCTCCAGAACCTGGTGGGACCCATCTTCGGAGAGGGGCCCGAGCCCCCACCCCAGCTCCTCTGGGGTGATTCGATGGACGAACTGAGGCAGAGCGAGCTCGCCGCGGAGTACCACGAGCAGCACCGGAAGCGCGACGAGTCACGGCCTCGGGGCGGGGAAGGCCCGACATGATCGCCATGGCCCTCTTCCTGACCGCGCTCTTCCTGATCCTCCTGATCGGGGTCAGCTTCATCCGTGTGCTGATGGGCCCGTCCCTCTACGACCGGCTCCTGGGCGTCGGGGTGATCGGCACCAACGCCGTCCTCCTTCTCGCCGTGATCGGGTTCATCTTCGGGCGTCCCGAGGGCTTTCTCGACCTGGCGATCACCTACGCGATCCTGAACTTTGTCGGCGTCGTGGCGATTGCGAAATTCCTGGATTACACCCGGCCGAAGGTCACCGAGGACCCGACCCCCGGGACCCCCGAGGGCGGCGTGATCGAATCCGGGGTCACCGAAATCGCCGACGGGGGGAGGGCCGAATGAGCCTCATGCTGATCCTCGAGATCCTCTCGATCGTGCTCTTCGTGGCCGGTGGCTTCTTCCTGATGATCAGCGCGGTCGGTCTGATCCGGCTGCCCGATTTCTTCACCCGTGCCCACGCCGTCGGAAAATCGGAGACGCTGGGTTCGCTCCTCCTGCTGCTGGGACTCGCGCTCCACAACGGGGTCGACCTCGACAGCGCCAAGCTCCTGCTGATCCTGGTGCTCGTGGCGGTCACGAACCCCACCGGAATCCACACCCTCACCCGCGCCGCGCTGAACGCCGGGATCAAGGTCTGGGTCCGAGGGGAGGAGCGCACGTGATCTACCAGCTCGACTTCTGGCTCATGGTGATCCTGGTGCTCTTCGCGATCCTGGCGCTCGAGGTGCGCGACCTGCTGGCGGCGGTCGGCGTGCTGACCGGCTTCAGCTTCCTCATGGCGCTCCTGTTCGCCAAGCTCGGGGCGCCCGACGTGGCGCTCACCGAGGCGGCGCTGGGCGCCGGGCTGACCGGGGTCTTCCTGCTTCTCGCACTCGTCTTCGTCGGACGGGAGTCGGAGGACTGATGAAGCTCTTCGCGATCATCCTGATCGGGATCCTGGCCGGCTTCGTGGTCTGGGGCACGAACGACCTTCCCGAGCGGGGCGACCCGACCTCACCCGCCTCGACCGGGGTCTCGACCTACTACATCGAGAACGCCTACACCGATTCGAAGACCCCGAACATGGTCACCGCGGTGCTCGCCGACTACCGGGGTTTCGACACCTTCGGCGAGGCCGTCGTGGTGGTCGCCGCCGGGCTCTCCTGCCTGCTGATCCTGCTGCGGAGACGCCGGCGCGAGGACGGGACCGAGGGAGGCCTCTTCAGCCAGGCCGACGCCGAGAAGGCGGCACGGATGGCCGCGGGAGAAGGCCTCTACGGAGACGGCACATGACGAGTCGCTTCGAGTCCGTCTTCCTGTACGTGGTCGCCCGGGCCATGGTGCCCCTGATCCAGGTCTTCGCCTTCTACGTGATCACGCACGGTCACTACTCGCCCGGGGGAGGCTTCCAGGGGGGCGTCATGCTCGCCGCCTCGATCATCCTCCTGCGGGTCTCGATGGGCGACGAGTCCTACGACCGCTTTCCGCGTGAGGCGGGCATCGTGATCGCGGGCTTCGGGGCGCTGGCCTTCGCGCTCCTCGGCTTCATGTCGATGCTGTTCGGAGGCAACTTCCTCGAGTACGCGCTCGCCGTGCCCGGCATGAGCGCCGACGAGCTTCGCTACTGGGGCATCTTCTTCGCCGAGGTCTTCATCGGCTTTCTCGTCTGGGGGGCGCTGGTGGCCATCTACGATGCACTGGAAACCGGGGGTGTGGAATGACCGCCGACTTCCTGCTCTCACGCTACCCGTACATCCTGATCGCGGTGCTCTTCGGGATCGGGCTCTACGGGATGACCGTGAAGCGCAATCTCATGAAGAAGGTCATCGGCATGACCATCTTCCAGACCTCGATCTACCTGTTCTTCATTCAGGGCGCGACGAAGCAGGGGGCGACCATTCCCGTCCGGGTCCCCGAGATGGGAACGTCACCCGAGCTGTACATCAACCCGCTCCCCCAGGTGATCGTGCTCACCGCGATCGTGGTCGGTGTGGCGATCACCGGGGTCGCGCTCTCGTTGATCCTGGTCCTGCATCGGCGCTACGGTACGCTCGATGAGGTGGAGCTTCTGCGGCGGATGAGGGAATCGGCGTGAGTCAGATTCCCGCACTGATCCCCACTTCGCTGCTCCTGGCCTCGCTGGTGGCGCTCCTGGTGGGGCTGAAGAGCCACCGGGCCGCGCACCTGATCGCGCTGGCCGGCGCGGTCTTCGCCTTCGTCTGCTCAATCCTGGGGCTGCAGGCGGTGATCCAGGGAGACGGCGAGGCGATCCGCTACGCGATGGGCGCGTGGGTCCCCCCGATCGGGATCGAGTTCGTTCTCGACTCGCTCGCCGCCTACATGGTCACCCTGATCACCTTCATCGGGGTGATGGTGCTGATCTACGCCCCCCGCTCCCTGGCGTTGGAGACGCCGGGACGCCAGGGGATGGTCTACCCGTCGATGACGCTGGTCCTGGCCGGCCTCGTGGGGATGTGCCTGACGGGCGACGTCTTCAACCTCTACGTCTTCCTCGAGATCGCGGCGCTCGCGGCCTACGCGCTCCTCGCGATCGGAGATCGGGGGGCACCGGTCGCCACCCTCCGCTACCTCCTGTTCGGGGCGGTGGGCGGTGGCTTCTACCTGCTCGGGGTGGCGTACCTGTACTTCGCCGCGGGCACGGTGAACATGGCGGATCTCTCGATGCGCCTGCCCGAGCTGATGGAGTCGCGGGCGGTCATCGTGGCCGCGGTGCTGATGGTGGTGGGGCTCGGGGTGAAGATGGCCCTCTTCCCCTTCCATCTCTGGCTTCCCGACGTCTACACGAACGCGCCCTCGGTCTCGGCGGGGCTGATCGCCCCGATCATGACGAAGGTCTCGGCATACGCGATCATCCGCCTCTTCCTCGATGTCTTCCCGCCGGGATTCTTCACCGAGAGCCTGCCGATCGCGACCACCATCGGGTGGGTCTCGGCCGCGGGCATCCTCTTCGGGTCGGTTCTGGCGGTCGCCCAGCACGACTACAGGCGCATGCTCGCCTACTCGTCGGTGGGGCAGCTCGGCTACATCGGGCTCGGGATCGGCCTGGCCAATCCGCTCGGGATGATCGGAGGGCTCCTGCACATTCTCAACCACGCCCTCATGAAGGGCCTGCTCTTCATGATCGGGGGCGCGGTGCGGCTGCGCTTCGGGACCACGAAGATCCCGGAGTACGTGGGCGTGGGGCGGGCGATGCCCTGGACGATGGTGGCCTTCACGGTGGGCGTGCTGGCCATGGTCGGGATCCCGCCCACCGCGGGCTTCTTCTCGAAGTGGTACCTGCTCCTGGGCGCTGCCGACGCGGGGGCCTGGATCTGGTTCGCGGTGATCATCGCCTCGTCACTCCTCTCGGCGATCTACTTCTTCCGGGTCGTCGAGATGATCTATCGCGACCCCGAGACGGATTCGGCCGTCGCCGACCACGAGCCCCGCGAGGCGGGCGAAGCCCCGGCCTCGATGTTCTGGCCCATCACGATCATGGCCACCGCGGTCATGGCCGTCGGAATCTTCAACGTGCTCATCGTGAGTGCCCTTCTGGAGCGCGTCGTCGCTCCGCTGGGGGGCTGACCCGATGATGGATCTTCTTCTCGACAACCGGGCACTCGTCGCGATCCTGGTCTCGGCGCTGGCCGCGGTGGCCGTCGCGCTGACCGGCGAGCGGCGCCGCAACCTGCGCGAGAGCTGGACCGTCCTGGCGGCGCTGGCCAAGTTCGGGATCGTCTTCTCGATGGTCCCGGGCGTGCTCGCGGGCGAGCGCTACGAGGTCAACCTCCTGCAGATCTCGCCGGGGCTCGAGCTGGCGCTGAAGGTGGATCCCGCGGGGATCCTCTTCGCGCTGTCGGCCTCCTTTCTCTGGATCCTGACCTCGTTCTACGCCTTCGGCTACATGCGCGGGGGGGGGGAGCACAAGCAGACCCGCTTCTTCGCCTGGCTCGCCGTCTGCCTGTCGGCCACGATCGGGATCTGTTTTTCGGCCAACCTGCTGACCTTTGTTCTCTTCTACGAGATCCTGTCGGTCGCGACCTACCCGCTGGTGATCCACGCGGGCTCCGAGAAGGCGTACCGGATCGGCCGACAGTACCTGGTCTACGCGATCACGGCGGGCATCGCGCTCGTCGCGGGAACCGTGCTGATCCAGAACGCGGCGGGTACGCTCGACTTCGTGGCCGGAGGGTTCCTCGAGGCCGAGATGGGCACCGGGCTCCTCTGGGCGGTCTTCGTGTGCTTCTTCATCGGCTTCGGTGTGAAGGCCGGTGTCATGCCGATCCACTCCTGGCTGCCCAACGCCATGATCGCCCCGACCCCGGTCTCGGCGCTCCTGCACGCGGTGGCCGTCGTGAAGGCGGGTGTCTTCGGCTTCGTCCGACTCGTCGGCTACACCTTCGGGCCGGATCTGATGGGGGCGATCGGGGCCGCCGCGGTGCTCGCGGTCTTCGCGGGGGGCACGATCCTCCTGGCGTCGTTCATCGCGCTCACGAAAGACGACCTGAAGGCGCGGCTGGCGTACTCCACCGTCGGGCACCTCTCGTACATCGTGCTGGGGGTCGCGCTGCTGGCCCCGCAGGCCATGCTCGGCGCCGCCTTTCACATGGTGACTCACGCGGCCATGAAGATCACGCTCTTCTTCTGCGCCGGTGCGATCTACATCCACACCGGCAAGAAGAAGGTGAGCCAGCTCGACGGGATCGGCCACCAGATGCCGCTCACCCTGACCGCCTTCGGGGTGGGGGCCGTGGGGCTCGCCGGGGTGCCCCTGGTCGGAGGGTTCATCTCGAAGTGGTACCTGGCGGCAGGCGCGATCGATGCCGGCGCGCTGATCTTCCTGGGGGTGCTCCTGGTGAGCGGGATCCTGAACGCCGCCTACCTGCTCCCGATCGTGACCCGCGCCTTCTTCCGGCGCTCGCCCGATCATGTGAAGCTCGACGAGGCCTCGGCGCTCATGACGGTGCCGATCGCCCTCACGATGGTCCTCTCGATCATGCTGGGGGTCTTCCCCGATGCGATCTTCCGCTTCTTCTCGCTCTCCGAGGCGATCGTGGCTTCGGTGACCGGGGTGACCTTCGGAGCGATGCCATGAAGCTGACGATCTGGCACCGACTCTTCGGACTCGCGCTCATCGGCGCCCTCTCGCTCGAGCTCCTGGGCGACCGGACCACGCCCGTCGAGGTCTGGGACTATCCGCTCTTCTTCGCCCTGATGGGTCTCTTCGGCTGCTTCATCCTCTCGCTCGTCGCGAAGGGGATCGTCAGCCCCGCGCTCGATCGGCCCGAGGACTTCTACGGCCCCGAGGACGCCGAGGGCGACTGGACCTCGCAGAGCCCCGCGGCCCGCGCCGATGCCCGGGCTTCCTCGCCGGCAACCGGGACCGCGTCCGACGTTTCCGCGGAAACGTCCGGAAGGCCCGGAGCTCCGACCGAACCGTCGAACGGCGGGGAGGGCTGAGCCATGTTCGGAGCCTTCACCCCCGGCCTGATCCTGATCGCGTTCGCGGTCCTCCTGCCCTTCGTGCCGAAGGCCACGCGGAGCTGGGTCTTCCTGGCCGCCCCGATCCTGGCGCTCCTGCACATCAGCGGGTTCACCCCGGGCATGACCACGAGCTGGACGCTCGCCACCTTCGAGCTGACCCCCGTCCGGGTCGACCCGCTGGCGAACGTCTTCGGCTGGATCTTCGCGCTCGTCACCCTCATCGGGGGGATCTACGCGATCCACCTGAAGGATGTGGGCCAGCAGTCCAGCGCACTCCTCTACGCGGGAAGCGCGCTCGGCGCCGTCTATGCCGGCGACCTGTTCACCCTGATCTTCTTCTGGGAGATCATGGCGTTCGCCTCGGCCTACCTGGTCTGGGCCCGGCGCACCGACGAGTCCTACGCCTCGGCGATGCGGTACCTCTTCGTGCACATCTTCGGGGGCTCTCTTCTCCTGGGAGGGATCCTCTGGCAGATCTCGGAGACGGGAAGCCTCGCCTTCAACACCTTCGAGTCCGGCTGGCCCGCCTGGCTGATCCTGGGTGGGTTCGCGGTGAACGCCGCGGTGGTGCCCTTCCACGCGTGGATCGCCGACGCGTACCCGCGCGGCACGATCACGGGGAGCGTCTTCCTCTCGGCCTTCACGACCAAGACGGCTGTCTACACCATGGCGCGGGGATTCCCCGGCTGGGAGATCCTGATCTGGGCCGGGCTCCTGATGGCGCTCTACGGGGTCACCTACGCGATCCTCTCGAACGACATCCGCCGGGTACTGGCGTACCACATCGTGAGCCAGGTCGGCTTCATGGTCACGGGCATCGGGATCGGCACCGAGCTGGCCCTGAACGGGGCGACCTCGCACGCCTACACTCACATCCTGTACAAGGGCCTGCTCTTCATGGCCACAGGTGCGCTGATCTACGCCACCGGCCGCAGCAAGATGACGGAGCTCGGAGGGCTCTTCCGGCAGACCCCGGCGATCTTCTGGTTCTACATGGTCGCGGCGCTCTCGATCTCGTCGGCCCCTTTCTTCTCGGGCTTCATATCGAAGCCGATGACGATCGCGGGAGCCGAGTACGCGGGCACCCCCACCGTGGTGCTCCTCCTGCACCTGGCCTCGGTCGGGACCTTCCTCTCGGTCGGGCTCAAGCTGCCCTGGTTCACCTGGTTCGGATCGAAGCCCGATACACCGGTGACGGTGAAGCCCATTCCCTGGAACATGTACGCCGCCATGGGGATCGGTGCCGGGATGAACATCGTGCTCGGCGTGTGGCCGGCGCCCCTGTACGGGATCCTGCCCTACGAGGTGACCTTCGATCCGTACGAGCTGAAGGGGCTGAAGAAGGGGTTCCAGATCCTCCTCTTCACGGGGCTGGCCTTCTACCTGATCGTCGATCGCCTGAAGCCGAAGCCGAAGATCCAGCTCGACACCGACTGGGTCTATCGCGTCTCGAAAGACGCCGCGTGGCGCTTCATGGTGGTGCCGGTACAGCGCGTCTTCGCCTGGGGCGAGCGGACGTCCTGGGCAGCGGCGTCGACGCTGGCCCGCCTGGGCATCGATCCGGTCTCGGTGGCCCGGACGGGTCGCCCGGGCCCGCAGACCGATGACCACCGATCGGCCTCGACGGAACTGCGTGTTCCGATGACCCTGATGGTCCTGATCTCGGCAGCGACGATCGTCGGCATCCTGGTCGTGGTCTCGCTGCGGGGCTGACCTCGGCGGACGCCACCCTTGCCTCACCCGCTCGCGGGCCCCACTTTGCCCGTCTCTCACCCACAGTCTCTCCATCACACGCTGGAGTCGAGCCGGATGCGACAATCGATCGCCGTCCTCTCGGTCGCGGTGGCCCTTTCCTGGGGCGCCCCGCCTCCGATGGCCGCGCAGACCGTTCCCACCGACGAGTACCTGAACCACGAACAGCTCACCTCGACGGTGCAGTCGCTGGTCGGAGGCCATGGCAACCTGGCCTCGGTCCGGAGCCTCGCACAGACCGCCGAAGGTCGCGACGTGTGGCTCCTTACCCTGGGAAGTGGGAGCGACGACGCGCTCGACCGCCGACCGGGGCTGCTGATCGTCGCGAACCTCGAGGCCAACCACCTGGTGGGAAGCTCGACCGCGCTGATCACCGCCGAACACCTCCTGACCGGCTACGGAGCCGATGAGGAGGTCACCCGTCTGCTCGACGAGCGCACCGTGTACATCATCCCGCGCCTGAACCCCGACGGTGCCGAGCGATACTGGAGCATGCCCGGGTACGAGCTCCCCTTCAAGCCGCACCCGGACAACCCTGATCTCGGCGGGATGAACATCACCGAGCTGGGCTCGGATCTGACCGGCGACGGCTTCGTCACCATGATGCGGGTGCCCGACCCCGACGGGAGCCTGATGGTCGATCCCGACGAGCCCCGGCTTCTGCGCGAGGCCAATCGCGCCCGGGCGGAGCGGGGTGGCTACTCGGTCATGATCGAGGGAATCGACCCCGCAAATGTCGACGCCTACGTCCCCATGGGCTCCGACGGGGTGAACCTGAACCGGAATTTCCCCCACGAGTACCTCTACTACCAGCCGCATGTGGGGCCGCACCAGGTGAGCGAGCCCGAGACCCGCGCGCTGGCGGACCTGATGTACGAGCAGGTCAACATCGCCTCGGTGATCACCTTCTCGCCCTACGACAACCTGCGCTCGGTGCCTCCGACGAGCCGGCAGGTGCCGGACGGTGTCGCGCCCGGACCGCCCTCGATCCCCACCAACATCCTGGCCCAGGACCGGCCCTTCTACGAGTACATCTCGGAGCAGTTTCGCGAGATCACGGGGCTCGACGGGGACGGCGAGGACGGGGAAGCCGGCTCCTTCGCGCAGTTCGCCTACTACCAGCTCGGGCTTCCCTCCTTCACCACTCCGGTCTGGACCCTTCCCGGCGACGGGGCCCGTGCGGGCGCGGGCCCGGGCAGCGCCGGAGAATCGTCGAGCGGCATCGAGGGCTCCTGGGCGATCCAGATGGAGGTGCAGGGCCAGGCGATGGATGCGAGCCTGACGCTGGAGCGGGATGGAACCACCCTCATCGGCTCCTTCGACAGCCCCGGAGGTGCGGTGGAGCTCGAGGGTACCGGCGAAGGCTCGTCCTTCCGCCTCTCGGGTGAGGTCCCCCAGATGGGTGAGATCACCGCGACCGGATCGGTGACGGGAAGCGAGATGTCCGGCTCGCTCGGGCTGGGGCCGATGGGGAGCAGTTCCTTCACCGGCACCCGCGTGGGTGGAGGAGGGGCTCCGGCGACCGCCCGCCGCCCGTCCGGGGCCACCCGGGACCACCAGTGGCTCGCCTACCTCGATGAATTGGGAGTCGACGGCTTCATCGACTGGACGGCGGCGACCCATCCCGAACTGGGTGAGGTCGAGGTGGGAGGATTCCGGCCCAATGCCCGGGTGAACCCCCCGGTGGAGATGGTCGACGAGCTGGCCCGCAGCCACGCCGACTTCGCGGTCTGGCTCGGACACCAGCTCCCCGAGATCGAGGTCGTCGAGACCACGATCGAGCCCCGGGGCGACAACGTCTTCATGGTGACCGCGACGATCCAGAACGACCGCTACATGCCCACGCAGTTCCAGATGGGCACGCGGGTCCGGACCAACCGTCCGATCACGGTCCGACTGATGCCGACCGACGGGATGACGGTGCTGACCGGAAACATTCAGCAGCAGATCCAGCGACTCGAGGGGATGGGGGCTCGACACACCTTCAGCTGGCTGGTGCAGGCCCCTGCCGGTACCGACGTCGAAATGGAGCTGTTCGCCGAACGGGCGGGCGGTCTGCAGTCCACCACCCTGACCCTGCGCTGAGGAGAATCCGATGACGCACCTGACTTCGCGACTTCGTGACCTGGCCTCTCCGCGTGCACTGATCTGCACGGCGGTGGTGGCGATCATCCTCTTCGCCGGGGCGCATCCGGCCACGGGCCAGCCCTTCTCGGTGCCGGACCGCGAGCCGAATGTGAATCTTCGCTGGGACCGGTACTACGACTACGACCAGATGACCGAGGCGCTCCGGATGCTGGTCGACGCCTACCCGCAGTTCCTGACCATGGAGAGCATCGGGCAGTCCTGGGAGGGACGGGACATCTGGGTGGTGACGGTCAACAATCCCGAGACCGGCGACCACACCGAAAAGCCCGCCTTCTATTCGGACGCGAACATCCACGGCAACGAGATCCAGGGGACCGAGGTCACCCTCTACATGATCTGGTTCCTGATGGAGAACTATCCGTACATGGAGAAGGTGCGCGAGATCGTCGACAACCGGGTGTTCTACCTGATCCCGACGATGAACCCCGACGCCCGTCAGGTCTTCTTTGACCAGGGAGGCCCGACACGCTCCGGCACCCGACCCTTCGACTCCGACGGCGACGGCCGCGAGAGCGAGGATCCGCCCCAGGACCTCACGGGGAACAACGAGATCCTCCAGATGCGCAAGTACACTCCGGGTGAGGGCACCCACATGGTCTCGCCGATCGACGATCGGCTCATGATCGTGGCCCCTCCCGGGCAGCGCGGAGACTACACCCTGCTCGGATCCGAAGGCGAGGACCTCGACGGCGACGGCCGCCGCAACGAGGACGGGATCGGCGGATACGACATGAACCGCAACTTCCCCGGCGACTGGCAGCCCATGCATATCCAGGGGGGATCGCACTGGTATCCCTTCTCGCACCCCGAGACCCGGGCGGTCGGGAACTTCCTGATGAGTCGGACCAACATTGCGGGTCTGCAGAGCTGGCACAACGCCGGGGGGATGATCCTGCGGGGCCCGGGATCGCAGTACTACCGGGGAACCGGCGAGTACACGAACCGCGATGTCCGCACCTACGACTACCTGGGAGAGCGGGGGGCGCTGATGCTCCCCTACTACCGCTACTGGACGGTCTGGGCGGACCTGTACACGGTCTACGGCGGTACGCTCGACTGGGCACACGATGCGCTGGGCGTGATGGGCTTCACCAACGAGCTGTGGTCCACGAACCAGCTCTACCAGGGCCACTGGGACTCCGATGGGCCGATCCCCGACGAGATGCAGCAACTCTTCTTCAGCGATCGTCTGGGGATGGGCGCCTGGTTCCACGAGTGGGAGGAGTACGAGCACGCGGAGCTCGGCACGGTCGAGATCGGAGGGTGGAGCAAGTGGTTCGGGCGCACCACGGTGCCCTTCATGATCCAGGAGATGCTCCACCGCAACGCGATGTTCGCCCTCTTCCATGCCGACGAGATGCCCCTGCTCGAGTTCGACCGGACGAACGTGGAGCGGATCGCGGGGAACACCTGGCGGGTGACCGCCGAGATCCGCAACCACCGGGCGATCCCCACACGCATCGAGGCCGCCGAGATCAACCGGGTGGGCCAGCCCGACTACTTCCGGATCTCGGGGAACAACCTGGAAGCCCAGGTGGGGGGATTCACCTCGGGACAGCTCAACGACGAGATCGCGATCGCCGATGGTCCCCCGGGCGAGATCATGGTCGAGAGTGGGGTCCTGGGGCTGTCGACCGTCTCGGTGACCTGGATCGTCACCGGCTCCGGCTCCGCCACGATCGAGTACGAGAGCATGAAGGGCGGGGTGCACCGCACCACCGTTCAGCTCCAGTAAGGTGGTGGGGGATGGCCTTGCCCTGTGAAGCTCGACCGCGTCTGGCCAGAGCACGGCTGGCGCGGTCAGAGCACGGCACCTTGTCATAATCTCCGGGTAGTAATCGTTGCACAGGTGTACGCGGTTACGCACTGCAATTGAGGCCCGACCCCAAGGCAGGAGGACAGACATCATGAAGACGCGACTTCTTTCCGCATTCGCCCTCGCCCTCTTCCTGGGAGCGGGAGTCTCAGGATGTATCGAGATACGGGGTCCGACGGGGCCCGATGCCGAGGAGGAACAGGGGCCCAGCGACCCGGATCCTGCCGCCTACCTTGACAGCCAGCAGGTTCCAGCGGGATTCGGTGGTCTGACCTTCGTCTGACCGATCCGAACCTCGTGTTCGAGAAAAAACAGCCCGGCCACCTGAGGTTACAAGGCGGTCGGGCTGTCTTTTCGTTCAGGTGTGCCTGACGTCGGTGTCAGCTCCCCTGCTCGCGTGAAGGGACGGGCTTCAGTCCATCACCCGGGTTCCCATCTCGATCTCGTCGCGAATTGCGTTCGCGATCCGACCGGCATACTCCCGAAAATCCGAGGTGATCTCCACGGGGGCGTAGTCGGATTCTCCAGACATCCGCCCCTCGTTCTCAGCTCGAATCCGCACCGTGTACAGGTCGGCCCCACTCGGGTTGCGGCTCCGCGGCCGAGCCTCGACGATGAAGCGGGTGCGAACCTCGGCAATCCCGAGCTCCGCTTCAGCGGGAAGTGGGCTGCGCGACCGCCAGCGAGTCAGAAGATAGATGTTCGGAGGCCCCTGGGTCCGCTCCATCTGATACTGATTATCGAGCAGGATCTTCTGCGGAGCCTCGACCGCATCGCTCGCGGTCGCAATACCTCCGTCCCACGAGACCGACCCACCACCCCCTCCGGCACCACCGCAGCCGGGGAGTACCACAAGGATCAGCAGACCGGCCAGTACCCACGATAGATTTCGCATTTTCCTTCACTCCTCGACCACAAAGATGGATCCCAACGAACAAGGGGGGCGGTCCGGCCGACGCCGAAACCACCCCCCTTGATTCTACCGTCCCGTCGACTCGGATGCCAGACCGCCCGGCAGGGATTCACTCTCCCCACCGGACGGCCCGGTGATCAATCCCGAGCCATATCGGCTTGCCGGAACACTACATCTCCCGGCAGCCCGGCTGTACCGCCGTGCCCGGGTTGCTTCCACCGGTGGTGTAGTTCGGAAGCTCGAGCTGCTCGAGCTCCCCACCGGGGACCGGGAAGTGGTGCGGCGTGCCGCAGACGAGCCGGCCCCAGCCCCGGTTGGCGGTGAAGCTCGCCATCGAGAACGAGAAGGGCATCTCGACACTGAACTCGTAGTGGAGCCAGTCCCACGCCTGATCCATCGTGGTATTGCTCGTGGTCAGCGGCTGCATCTCGCCGTGTCCGACCCGCGACAGGTTGATGTAGCCCAGCGCGGCCGAGAGGTCACCGCGACGCAGCGCGGCTTCGGCCCGCAGCAGGTCACCCTCGGTCTTGTGGAAGTACGGGAGCTGCCCGCGAGCACCGGTATCCTGGTGGTACTCGTAGCGAACGTAGTGGTAGCAGCTCTGGAAGTACGTTCCCCGGTCGTTCGGGAAGACCGAGCACGATCCGCCGAAGTTGCGCACATCCTCGATGTAGCTGCCACGCAGCGGGTTGTCCGGCGAGGCGATCCGGCGGTCCGGCGTCTCCATCGCGAAGGCGTTCCGATCCGCCCAGGGCTGAGCCTTCCAGGCGGCATAGCCGCCCGAGGTGTCGCTCATCCCGATCGCGTCGTACGCCATGCGGCGCCAGTTGTTGGGGTACCAGGCCAGTCCGGACCACCAGATGTTGCCATCTCCCTCGGGCCCGTCGACTTCCGCCTGGACCCCACGCTCCACGTGGAAGAGGACCTGGTTCCAGTCCACCGCGGCACGGTCATCGGGTGTGCGCGCCACGTTGGCGAGGAACCGGGCCTTGAGCGAGTGCGCCCACTGCGCCAGCTCCTGGTTCGTCAGCGACCGCCCGTGGATCCAGCCGTCCTCTCCACCGGGAATGGTGAAGGTGTTGGCGCCCGCGATCGCGATCGCGTCGTCGAGGTACGCCAGCGCGGCGTCCATCACCTCGTTGTACGGCCGTGGCGTCAGCTCGGCCGTGGCCAGGTCGATCGTCTCGTCGAAGATGATCGCCTGGTCGTACATCAGCGCCAGGAGGCCGTGGCCCAGTCCCTGGCTGAGTCGGGCGTACGCCCGGGCCCGGGGGGTGTTGTCCTCACCCGACGAGGAGATGAATCTCACGTCGGCCACGTCGATCGCGAACATCCCGTCGGCCATGTTCGACAGCGACTGGTAGATGTTGCTCCAGGGGCTCGTGATGCTCCCCCGGTAGCCGTACGTGGGGGAGTTGTCCCACGCCGTGCGGGGCACCGTGCCCACATCCTGCATCCCGAAGTTACCCCACGACGACGACTGCTCGTTCGCGGCCACCGAGATCATGAAGGGCATGCCCGTCTTCTGCGTGCCGTTCCAGATCCGGTAGAACCCGGTGGCCAGCAGCGCCTCGACGTCACCCGGGTTCGCGAGCGCCTCTTCGGCGTTCGGCGCGTTTGGGTTTTCAAGGTCCATCTCCATGCAGGCGGGTACCACCGCCAGCAGGGCCAGGACCGCAAGCATCTTGAACTTGTTCATTCTATATCTTCCTTTTTTTCTTGAGCGAGAGCGGCGACCTAGAAGTCGACGCTCACTCCCAAGGTGAAGGAACGGAAATTCGGATAGCCGAAGCTGTCGAGCGGGTTCTCGGTCGCGCCACCGGCGCCACCGGAGCCCACTTCGGGATCGAATCCGGTGAAGTTCGTGAGGGTCAGCAGGTTCCGGCCGATCAGCGACACCTGGAGGTTGTCGAGTCCGAGTCCACCCATCGGCAGCGCTTCGAGCTGCGAGCGGTTGAACCGGTAGCTCATCTCCATCTCACGCAGCTTCAGGTAGCTGCCGTCCTCGACGAAGTGCGAGTTGGTCGAGTTGGTGTTGTAGAGCGCCGAGTAGTAGTCGATCGGCTTGCGCAGCCCCTCGTCCTTGCCGGCCTGCACCATGTCGGGCGACATGTTGTCGCGGTACGGCCACTGACGCGTGTTGTTGTACACGTCGCCGCCGACCTTCGCGTCGAGCAGGGTGTGGAAGCCCAGCCCGCGCCACCGGATCGTGTTCGTCATCCCGACGTTGAAGTTCGGGTTGGCGTCACCGATCTGCAGGAACTCGGGGTTGCCCGCCTCGTCCCGAATCAGCATGGGGATGCCCCAGGCGTAGTTCTGACCATCGATGCTGACCGTGGTGCCCCAGAGGTTCTGGCTCATGCCGTCGGTGAAGTTGAAGTCACCCACGGGCACCAGGTAGCCATCGTCGTTGACCTGGAACTGCGACTCGGACCCCGCATGCACCTCGGCGAGCGTGCTCGTCGAGCGATGGAAGTCACGGCCGTACATGTTGCCGAAGTCCTCGCCCTCACACCGGTAGAACGTCGAGGTGGTGTAGCAGGTGCGGGTGAACTCGGCCAGCACACTGCGCGACCGGTCGGCGATCAGGCCGATGTTCCAGCTCATGTCGGCGGTGTTGATCACCGACGCCTCGAACGTCGCCTCGTAGACCTTCGACTCGACCGTACCCGCGTTCTGGTACTGACCCGAGTAGCCGTACACACCCGGCAGCGGGATCGAAAGCAGCTGATCCTCGGTCGTGGTGCGTGCGTGCGTCAGCTCGAGCGAGTAGCGATCCTGGAAAATCATGTCCAGTCCGAACTCCTGCTCGGTGGTCCGCTCGGGCCGCAGGTTGCGGTTGCCCAGCGTGCCCTTCGACGGGCCGGCCGATCCCACGCTCCAGGTCTCGTACTGCCACGAGAATCCGGGCACCGCACCGGCGGTTCCGATCGAGTAGCGCGGCTTGAAGACCGTCAGGCTCTCGAACGGCCACCAGTCTTCCTCGTTCAGCAGGTACGAGCCGGCTGCACGGTAGTAGGTGTTCCAGCGGGCATCCGGCCCGAAGCGCGACGATCCATCCTGCCGCACCACCAGGTCCAGGTTCGCCTTGCCGGCGTAGTCCAGCCCCAGGTTCGCCAGGCCCGACTCGGCCCGGGTATCCACGCGGGACCCACCCACGAACTCCTGCACACCCGCGTTCAGGTTCCGGACTCCCCGCACCCGGAACTCACGGGCGGTGGCGCTCATGCTCTCGGCATCTTCGCGCTCGAAGTTGTAGCGGAGGCGCGCCCGCGCCGTCATATCACCGAAGCTGCGGGTGAAGGTCGAGGTCAGGCTTCCGTTCAGCCCGAGATCGAAGTTGTAGCTCCGGCCATACTGCCCGTCGTTCAGCGTCGACGCCGACATCGTCTTGTAGCCGAGCGGATAGAAGTTGAACGACTCCCGGTCCGAGCGGTCGAAGGCCAGGATGGCCTCGAGGTTCACCCAGCTGCGCGGGTTGTAGCGCAGCTGCGCGGAGCCCTGGGTGCGCGACCGGTAGTTGAAGCCCTCGGCGGTGTTCAGCGCGTAGAGCGGGTTCGGCTCGATCTGCGCCGGGTCCGGCTGGATGTGGTACGGCTCTCCATCCGGGTTCGGCTGTGTCAGATCCACGTCGGGCGAGATGAAGCGCAGCGTGAAGAACGGGTTCGGCCCATTCAGATTGTCCCGCGCCGAGCGCGAGTAGGCCGAGGTCAGCCCGATCGTCAGGTCCGAGCGGATCCGGTGGTCGAGGTTCATGCGGAAGTTCTGCCGCTGGTAGCCATCGTTGAACTTCGGCACCACTCCACCCTCACGCGTGTCCCCGAACGAGACGTAGAAGTTCGTCGACTCCATGTTGCGCGAGATGTTGACCGTCGTGCGCGACTCCGTGCCCGGATCGAAGAAGAGGTCCAGGTGGTTGAAGGTCGGGCCCACGTAGGGCTCGTCGAGCATCCGGTTCTGCGAGACCACACGGTCCGTGCGGCCCACCGGGTTGCCGTCGTAGTCCACCCAGTTCCCGTTGGCGTCCACTTCCCAGTGGTGGTACATCGCCGGTCCGGGCACGTTGCCCATCTGCGAGAAGCCATACTCGGAACGGGCCGAGATGCGCGTCGTGTTGATGCCCACATCACGGCCGCGGCGCGTCGTGATCGAGATGACGCCGTTCTGTGCGCGCGATCCGTAGATCGACGCACCCGCGGCGCCCTTCACGACCTCGATGTCCTGAATATCCTGCGGGTCGATGTCGACCGTGCTCGCCGACTGGATGATCCCGTCGACCACGATCAGGGGCGAGGAGCCCGTGTTGATCGAGGTCCGGCCCCGCAGGCGGATCGAGGCGCCGGAGCCCGGCTGACCACTTCCGCTCACGACCCGTGCACCGGCGATCCGGCCCTGCAGCGCCGACACCGGGTTACGGGCCGGCACGGGCAGGTTGTCGCGACTCACACGACCCACCGAGAAGGGCGTCCGGATGCCCTCGGTCGGGTCCGATACACCCGTCACGACCACTTCCTGCAGGCGCAGTGCCTGCGAGGCGAGCGCGAAGTCCACCGTCTCGGTGGCTCCCGCCTGCACCTGGTAGTTGGCCCGACGACTCTGGGCGAAGCCGATGATGGCGGCCACGACCGTGTAGGTCCCGGGGGATACGTTAGGGATGGAGTAGCGGCCGTTGTCCCCCGTTACGGCATTGTACCCCGTTCCTTCCAGGTACACCTGCACACCGGAGAGAGGCTCTCCGGACTGCGCCGATGTGACCTGGCCGGTAATGGTTGCGTTCTGCGCCTGCACGGGAGCCGCTACGAGAAGTAGCAGCAATCCCGCCAGGGCAGAGACTGCGGACAGGCGAGCGATCATGATTCCTCCTTTTCGGCAGAGAAAAGACTCTGCGGCGAGGCATGGGGCCCCGACCCTCCACTTCGGCTCGCTCTAGGTCACCGAAGCGGAATGAGATTGATTGGCCCGCCGGCCCCACGCCGACGGGGTGAAACGACGAAACGCCCCGGCCTTTCTGCTGACGGAGTGTTTCCAGGACTCGAGGCGCTTTTTACGCACTCGTGACCTGTCGTACCTCCAATGGTTCAAGGCGCTCGGCGATTCCGCAAGCTTTTTCTCGGATGGGGATGGTCGAATACCACGGGAAGGGGAGGATGCAGGGGGAGAAACACGGCAGGGTGCCACACCGTGTAAGTTGCTGCGGGGCAGTCGATTAGAAGATCTATGTACCGAATCGTTCACGGTGCCGAGACCCTACGGTTCGGCCGGGGACGAGAGCGCCGCCGGAATCGGCGGCGCTCCGTCAGCCGCTCCAGACCTGCACGGTGGCACCCTGAATCCGGGCCACTCGACAGAACGCGATGGTTCTGCCGGGTGGCCCGGAATCTCAGCAGTGCCGGGTTACCGCATCAAAGCAGGCTGTACTCACATCTCCCGGCAGCCCGGCTGTACGGCCGTGCCCGGGTTGCTTCCACCGGTGGTGTAGTTCGGAAGCTCGAGCTGCTCGAGCTCCCCACCGGGGACCGGGAAGTGGTGCGGCGTGCCGCAGACGAGCCGGCCCCAGCCCCGGTTGGCGGTGAAGCTCGCCATCGAGAACGAGAAGGGCATCTCGACACTGAACTCGTAGTGGAGCCAGTCCCACGCCTGATCCATCGTGGTATTGCTCGTGGTCAGCGGCTGCATCTCGCCGTGTCCGACCCGCGACAGGTTGATGTAGCCCAGCGCGGCCGAGAGGTCACCGCGACGCAGCGCGGCTTCGGCCCGCAGCAGGTCACCCTCGGTCTTGTGGAAGTACGGGAGCTGCCCGCGAGCACCGGTATCCTGGTGGTACTCGTAGCGAACGTAGTGGTAGCAGCTCTGGAAGTACGTTCCCCGGTCGTTCGGGAAGACCGAGCACGATCCGCCGAAGTTGCGCACATCCTCGATGTAGCTGCCACGCAGCGGGTTGTCCGGCGAGGCGATCCGGCGGTCCGGCGTCTCCATCGCGAAGGCGTTCCGATCCGCCCAGGGCTGAGCCTTCCAGGCGGCATAGCCGCCCGAGGTGTCGCTCATCCCGATCGCGTCGTACGCCATGCGGCGCCAGTTGTTGGGGTACCAGGCCAGTCCGGACCACCAGATGTTGCCATCTCCCTCGGGCCCGTCGACTTCCGCCTGGACCCCACGCTCCACGTGGAAGAGGACCTGGTTCCAGTCCACCGCGGCACGGTCATCGGGTGTGCGCGCCACGTTGGCGAGGAACCGGGCCTTGAGCGAGTGCGCCCACTGCGCCAGCTCCTGGTTCGTCAGCGACCGCCCGTGGATCCAGCCGTCCTCTCCACCGGGAATGGTGAAGGTGTTGGCGCCCGCGATCGCGATCGCGTCGTCGAGGTACGCCAGCGCGGCGTCCATCACCTCGTTGTACGGCCGTGGCGTCAGCTCGGCCGTGGCCAGGTCGATCGTCTCGTCGAAGATGATCGCCTGGTCGTACATCAGCGCCAGGAGGCCGTGGCCCAGTCCCTGGCTGAGTCGGGCGTACGCCCGGGCCCGGGGGGTGTTGTCCTCACCCGACGAGGAGATGAATCTCACGTCGGCCACGTCGATCGCGAACATCCCGTCGGCCATGTTCGACAGCGACTGGTAGATGTTGCTCCAGGGGCTCGTGATGCTCCCCCGGTAGCCGTACGTGGGGGAGTTGTCCCACGCCGTGCGGGGCACCGTGCCCACATCCTGCATCCCGAAGTTACCCCACGACGACGACTGCTCGTTCGCGGCCACCGAGATCATGAAGGGCATGCCCGTCTTCTGCGTGCCGTTCCAGATCCGGTAGAACCCGGTGGCCAGCAGCGCCTCGACGTCACCCGGGTTCGCGAGCGCCTCTTCGGCGTTCGGCGCGTTTGGGTTTTCAAGGTCCATCTCCATGCAGGCGGGTACCACCGCCAGCAGGGCCAGGACCGCAAGCATCTTGAACTTGTTCATTCTATATCTTCCTTTTTTTCTTGAGCGAGAGCGGCGACCTAGAAGTCGACGCTCACTCCCAAGGTGAAGGAACGGAAATTCGGATAGCCGAAGCTGTCGAGCGGGTTCTCGGTCGCGCCACCGGCGCCACCGGAGCCCACTTCGGGATCGAATCCGGTGAAGTTCGTGAGGGTCAGCAGGTTCCGGCCGATCAGCGACACCTGGAGGTTGTCGAGTCCGAGTCCACCCATCGGCAGCGCTTCGAGCTGCGAGCGGTTGAACCGGTAGCTCATCTCCATCTCACGCAGCTTCAGGTAGCTGCCGTCCTCGACGAAGTGCGAGTTGGTCGAGTTGGTGTTGTAGAGCGCCGAGTAGTAGTCGATCGGCTTGCGCAGCCCCTCGTCCTTGCCGGCCTGCACCATGTCGGGCGACATGTTGTCGCGGTACGGCCACTGACGCGTGTTGTTGTACACGTCGCCGCCGACCTTCGCGTCGAGCAGGGTGTGGAAGCCCAGCCCGCGCCACCGGATCGTGTTCGTCATCCCGACGTTGAAGTTCGGGTTGGCGTCACCGATCTGCAGGAACTCGGGGTTGCCCGCCTCGTCCCGAATCAGCATGGGGATGCCCCAGGCGTAGTTCTGACCATCGATGCTGACCGTGGTGCCCCAGAGGTTCTGGCTCATGCCGTCGGTGAAGTTGAAGTCACCCACGGGCACCAGGTAGCCATCGTCGTTGACCTGGAACTGCGACTCGGACCCCGCATGCACCTCGGCGAGCGTGCTCGTCGAGCGATGGAAGTCACGGCCGTACATGTTGCCGAAGTCCTCGCCCTCACACCGGTAGAACGTCGAGGTGGTGTAGCAGGTGCGGGTGAACTCGGCCAGCACACTGCGCGACCGGTCGGCGATCAGGCCGATGTTCCAGCTCATGTCGGCGGTGTTGATCACCGACGCCTCGAACGTCGCCTCGTAGACCTTCGACTCGACCGTACCCGCGTTCTGGTACTGACCCGAGTAGCCGTACACACCCGGCAGCGGGATCGAAAGCAGCTGATCCTCGGTCGTGGTGCGTGCGTGCGTCAGCTCGAGCGAGTAGCGATCCTGGAAAATCATGTCCAGTCCGAACTCCTGCTCGGTGGTCCGCTCGGGCCGCAGGTTGCGGTTGCCCAGCGTGCCCTTCGACGGGCCGGCCGATCCCACGCTCCAGGTCTCGTACTGCCACGAGAATCCGGGCACCGCACCGGCGGTTCCGATCGAGTAGCGCGGCTTGAAGACCGTCAGGCTCTCGAACGGCCACCAGTCTTCCTCGTTCAGCAGGTACGAGCCGGCTGCACGGTAGTAGGTGTTCCAGCGGGCATCCGGCCCGAAGCGCGACGATCCATCCTGCCGCACCACCAGGTCCAGGTTCGCCTTGCCGGCGTAGTCCAGCCCCAGGTTCGCCAGGCCCGACTCGGCCCGGGTATCCACGCGGGACCCACCCACGAACTCCTGCACACCCGCGTTCAGGTTCCGGACTCCCCGCACCCGGAACTCACGGGCGGTGGCGCTCATGCTCTCGGCATCTTCGCGCTCGAAGTTGTAGCGGAGGCGCGCCCGCGCCGTCATATCACCGAAGCTGCGGGTGAAGGTCGAGGTCAGGCTTCCGTTCAGCCCGAGATCGAAGTTGTAGCTCCGGCCATACTGCCCGTCGTTCAGCGTCGACGCCGACATCGTCTTGTAGCCGAGCGGATAGAAGTTGAACGACTCCCGGTCCGAGCGGTCGAAGGCCAGGATGGCCTCGAGGTTCACCCAGCTGCGCGGGTTGTAGCGCAGCTGCGCGGAGCCCTGGGTGCGCGACCGGTAGTTGAAGCCCTCGGCGGTGTTCAGCGCGTAGAGCGGGTTCGGCTCGATCTGCGCCGGGTCCGGCTGGATGTGGTACGGCTCTCCATCCGGGTTCGGCTGTGTCAGATCCACGTCGGGCGAGATGAAGCGCAGCGTGAAGAACGGGTTCGGCCCATTCAGATTGTCCCGCGCCGAGCGCGAGTAGGCCGAGGTCAGCCCGATCGTCAGGTCCGAGCGGATCCGGTGGTCGAGGTTCATGCGGAAGTTCTGCCGCTGGTAGCCATCGTTGAACTTCGGCACCACTCCACCCTCACGCGTGTCCCCGAACGAGACGTAGAAGTTCGTCGACTCCATGTTGCGCGAGATGTTGACCGTCGTGCGCGACTCCGTGCCCGGATCGAAGAAGAGGTCCAGGTGGTTGAAGGTCGGGCCCACGTAGGGCTCGTCGAGCATCCGGTTCTGCGAGACCACACGGTCCGTGCGGCCCACCGGGTTGCCGTCGTAGTCCACCCAGTTCCCGTTGGCGTCCACTTCCCAGTGGTGGTACATCGCCGGTCCGGGCACGTTGCCCATCTGCGAGAAGCCATACTCGGAACGGGCCGAGATGCGCGTCGTGTTGATGCCCACATCACGGCCGCGGCGCGTCGTGATCGAGATGACGCCGTTCTGTGCGCGCGATCCGTAGATCGACGCACCCGCGGCGCCCTTCACGACCTCGATGTCCTGAATATCCTGCGGGTCGATGTCGACCGTGCTCGCCGACTGGATGATCCCGTCGACCACGATCAGGGGCGAGGAGCCCGTGTTGATCGAGGTCCGGCCCCGCAGGCGGATCGAGGCGCCGGAGCCCGGCTGACCACTTCCGCTCACGACCCGTGCACCGGCGATCCGGCCCTGCAGCGCCGACACCGGGTTACGGGCCGGCACGGGCAGGTTGTCGCGACTCACACGACCCACCGAGAAGGGCGTCCGGATGCCCTCGGTCGGGTCCGATACACCCGTCACGACCACTTCCTGCAGGCGCAGTGCCTGCGAGGCGAGCGCGAAGTCCACCGTCTCGGTGGCTCCCGCCTGCACCTGGTAGTT
>REBS01000047.1 GCA_007692605.1 Gemmatimonadales bacterium | reverse complement strand
CGTAGTACGTGTGAAGTGCCGGGTCCGGACGGGTGATCGTTCGGGGATCGTCCATGGTTCTCCTCGCGGTTGGTGTGCTGGGGGGGTGAGGGTCACGAGTTGCGGTCAGGGCTGACACGCGGGGTGCTCTCCCGAGGTTACGGATCGGAAGTGCAGAAGCTTCCGTGGCAGCACGGGAAGTTCGACAAGCTCGGGCACCTGTCGCGCTTCGTCGACGGATCGGACCTCATCGTTCAGCGAGAAATCGATGCTTGCAGAGGGATCGCTGCGCAGGACTCTGCGAAGTTCATGGTAGGCGAGGCGATCCCCGCTGTCGGCGAGCTGAGAGAGGAATGGGTTCGATGACTCGTGCACCTCTACGACCTGACTCTGATACCCGAACAGGTCCAACGATGGGAGGAACAGGTGGTTGGTGGACCCCGCTTCCGTTCGCAGGTTGCTGAACATCGTGAACGATGACGTGGTCTTCAGACCGAGGTACGGGGAGGCGGCGTTGATAAGGAGGAGACAGATCAGCGGAGCGTGCCCCCGTGAGAACCCTCTAGCGGTGCCGATTGAAGCCTCCCTTGGTGGATCCTTCAGGTAGGAGGCCAGAATCCCAAGGCCGGTGAATACTACTACGACGCCAAAGACCAGAAAGACCCCCCAAGTGAGTGTCACCCAGAGGTCCTCTCCCCAAAGCATCCCACGTCCGATCGCGACGGTCAGGACTCCGGCGACGACAACGAATTTCCCGACAGGCCACAACGACCCGAGAGTTCGGGCGAATCCAGGGCGCCGAAGCGAAAACCCACGTAACTCCTCATCGAGTCGATTGCCGACATCGGCTGGCGCGAAGAGGACCAGCAACGAAATGATCACGAAGGTGAAGTCGATGACCAGAACCACCGGAGTACTTGCAAGGGCAAGGTGGAAGGTGGCCGCGAGGGTGATGCCGAGTAGCCTCGTTCTTCCAAACACCAGCAGAGCGGGAATGGCCAGTTCGACCAGGGTGGTGATCCCGATAATCCCGTACCTGGCCGGATTCGATGCCGGTGGCTCAAATCCGAGCCAGAGCCCGATCGGCTCCAGCAACGCGATCGCACAGCTGTGGATCGGGTCCAGAAAGCTCGTGTTCAGCTTTGCGACCGAGGCTGCCGCGTAGGCGATGACAAGAACGGCCCGAGCATACGGGGATATATGCGCCACCAAGTCGGAGACGGCGCTCGGTCCACGTGCCCTCAGTAGGCCATATGAGATGACGATCCCCAGATTCACGAAGGCCGCGATCGTCCAGTGATTCGCAACGAACGGAAGCTGTGCTCCGAACACCACCAGCTGCGTTGAAGCGAGTATCGCGAGTCGGTGGGGTGATGAAGGACGCAGGAGAACCGCGGCGCCTGCGATGAGGATCGACAGAAGAAACGGATCGGTGAGGGGGGCCCCGAGGTCTGCCCCTCCCTTGTGCCAGGCATGGAGGATGTGGGCGCTTGCCCAGAGGAAGGCAAACACCCGACTGGTTGGTCCCAGACTCACGGCGGATGAGGCGGGCTGAATGGGAGCTCCATGGGTCGAGGACATCGGCTACGGTGACGACCTGCGTTGGACCGTCGTCGGATTGGACCTCGGGTCACGTGCGGACATTCACCGAAGCTACGGAGGCCCGGTGCGTGATGAAAGAACCCGAACCGTGGAACCCCGGATGGGGGCATGGGTAGCCCCCAACCGCCTGTTGGAATTCCTGCTCGACAGTACGAGTACGAACGCTTCTCCCCTCTTCTTCGTGGAGAGTGGTTCTGCCGCAGAGGTCCCCGAGGGGTCTCGGTTGCCGGATCGCCCTCCCCTGAACCGAACCCAGAGGATAGAGGCGATCGACATGCGTACTATGGTACTGACCCGAGCAGCATCCCGCACCCGGCCGGACACCCGGCCAACCTTGCTCCGCCGCGCCCTGCTCCTGCTCTTCGTGGCGGTCTTCCCCCTGCTGCTCGCGGCCTGCGACAGCGACAGCGGCACCGAGCCCGTGGAGCGCGACGACACGATCTCGGAGATCGTGGCCGGCGATGCTCAGTTCTCGACGCTCCTTCAGGTCCTTCAGGCGGCCGAGCTCGTCGAGACCTTCGCCGACGTCGACGCCACCTTCACCGTCTTTGCCCCGGTCAACGACGCCTTCACCCCCTACGACGTGGGCGTGATCGGTGTGCAGGAGACCGCGCTGACCGAGATCCTGAGCTACCACGTGATCGCAAACACCGAGATCCGTTCGAGCTCGCTTCAGGACGGACAGACCGTGCAGACGCTCGCCGGCCAGGAGCTTCGGGTCCGGATCGACGGGTCGGGTAGTGTCTTCGTCGACGGCTCGCAGGTGATCGCCACCGACATCGAGGCCGAAAACGGGATCGTGCACGTGATCGACCGCGTCATGGTGGGCAACCAGAACCTGGCCAATGTGGTCTGGTTCATCGAGGACGTGCGGACCCTTTACGAGACCGTGGTGGCCGTGGAGCTCGGTGGCGCCTTCGCGGGGGCCGAAGACTGGACCGTTTTCGCACCCACCAACGAGGCCTTCTCGCTGATGGGCGACGCGCTGGCCGGCCTCTCTGATGCGGAAGTCACCGAGATCCTTCAGTACCACGTGCTCCCCGCGGGCATCACCCGCTCCGATCAGCTACTGGAGCTGCTCGAGACGAACAACGGGGTCGTGGCGGTGCCCACGGCGCAGGGTGAGACGATCGAGATCACCCTGCTCGGCGACGGGTCCATCTCCTTCAACGACGGTCAGGCCACCCTCGACCTCGAGAATCTCGACTACTTCGCCTCGAACGGGATCGTGCACCTGATCGACGGCGTGCTCCTGCCCGAGGCCTTCCGGCCGACCAACACCATCGCCGACATCGTGGCGGGCAGTGACGACTTCTCGACCCTGCTCGCGGCGGTCGACGCGGCCGACCTGGTGGGGGCCCTGGCCGACACCGAGGCCACCTTCACGGTCTTCGCCCCGAACGATGCCGGGTTTGCGCCGATCAACGTTGCGGCGCTCCTGGCCGATCCCGACGCGCTGGGTGCGGTGCTCGGATACCACGTGATTCCGGGCGAGGCGATCCAGAGCGGAAACCTGGTCGATGGCGCCACGGTCACCACCCTCTCGGGTGACGAGCTGACCGTGAATGTGGACGCCGATGGGGGCGTCACCATCGAGGGCTCGCGGGTGATCACCGCCGATGTCGCGGCCGACAACGGCATCATTCACGTGATCGACCGTGCCCTGCTGGGCAACCAGACGCTGGCGGGTGTGGTGAGCTACGTGCAGGCGACCGAAACGCTGCTCGACGTGGTGGTCGACTTCGAGCTCGCCGGCGCCTTCGTCGACGCCGAGGCCTGGACCCTGTTCGGGCCCGACAACGCGACCTTCGCGGCCGCCGACCTGAGCGGCTTCACGAACGAGGAGATCACCGAGGTGCTCCTCTACCACGTCTTCGCCGAAGGTGTGATCGGCTCCGCCGATCTGGTGGGGCTACTGGAGGCCGGAGAGGGCGCCATCAGCATCTCCACCCTGCAGGGCGAGGCGCTCGAGATCGCGGTGCTCGAAGACGGCACCATCGCCTTCAACGGAGGGCAGGCGGTCCTCGATCTCGACAACATCGACTACTTCGGCTCGAACGGGGTGCTCCACGTGATCGAGGGGCTCCTGCTTCCCCCGTCACTCGTCGACGACGCCGAGCCCGATGTCACGATCACCGTGGGCAATGAGGGCTCGTCCGCCTGGGTTATCGATGGCGATACGAATCCGACGGTCTCCTTGGCGGTCGGCGATCGCGTCCGGTTCGACCTGAGCGGGGTGGACAGTGGATTCCACCCCTTCGCCCTGGTGGGGACCGGGGGCGCGGCGCTCCTGAGCCAGGGGAGCGGAGGGTCGGGGAGCTTCGTCGACGATGACGCGGTCAACGCCGTGATCTCGTCCGACGAGGTGACCTTCACCCTGACCTCGGAGTTGGCCGCCGATCTGGCGCGGTACATCTGCACATCGCACGCATCGATGGCCGGAGAGATCACGACCGACGGCTGACGAATTCCACGAGACGCCGGCGACCCTGCACGCAGGTCGCCGGGCGGCGGCGCTCACCCCCTCGGCGGATCCGGTCCGTCGAGGGGGCGGCTGGCCGGAAGGTGAACTCCGGGGCGGGTTCCGGGTTGGTAAGGACGAGACCGGTCCTCTCGATCTGATCCTGAACCCGGAGGTAGGCCATGCATCAACCATCCAACCCTCACCTGTTTTCGATATCGCTGTCCGAGTCCCCGCTGAGGGGATTCCTTCCACTCTGCGTCGGTATCGCCTTCGCCCTTCTCGCCCTCGCCGGATGCGAGCCCGGACCCGAGGCCGAGGCCGGATCGCCCTCTCCGATGGAAGGGGTGACCCAGGAGGTGATGGAGGTCGGCTCGCAGTACCATAACCTGCGGGTGGAGCGGATCGTTGACGGGATCTCGAACCCCTGGGCGATCGCCTTCCTGCCGGGTGAGCGGATGCTGATCACCGAGCGCGACGGTTCCCTTCACATGCTCGAGGACGGGGCGCTGACCGAGATTTCGGGGCTGCCCGAGATTCACGCCCAGAATCAGGGAGGGCTCATGGACGTGGTGCCCCATCCCGACTACGAGGCCAACGGGTGGATCTACCTGACGTACTCGAAAGGGGACTCCGACGGCACCGTGCCGGCACTGATCCGGGCGCGGCTCGAAGGATCCGAGCTGACGGACATCGAGGAGCTCTTCGAGTCGAACACCGTGACGAGCCCGGGCCGGCACTACGGGTCCCGGATCCTCTTCATGGGGGACGGAACGCTGCTCATGACGATCGGAGACCGAGGGGCCGAGCCGGCCCGCGCCCAGGACACCGGGGACCACTCGGGCACGGTCGTGCGGTTGAACGAAGACGGCTCCGTGCCGGACGACAACCCCTTCGTGGATGAAGAGGGCTATGCGCCCGAGATCTACACCTATGGCCACCGCAACATCCAGGGGATCATTCTGCACCCCGAGACGGGCGAGGTCTGGGCCACCGAGCACGGTCCCCGAGGCGGTGACGAGCTGAACCTTCTGGTGGCGGGCACGAACTACGGCTGGCCCGAGGCCACGCTGGGGCGAGACTACGGCACCCAGGAGCAGTTCGGCGGGGGCGAAAGCGAGCGGCACCTGCCCGGAATGGAGGAGCCGGTCTGGGAGTTCCTGCCGACCCTCGCACCCTCGGGGCTCGCCGTGGTGAGCGGCACCTTCGACAACTGGGAGGGCGACCTGCTGGCCGGCGGTCTCCGGGCCGAGCGCGTGCTCCGCGTGGTGCTCGAAGAGGGTGAAGTGGTGCACATCGAGGAACTCTTCACCCACGACCTGGGGCGGATCCGCGATGTGCGGCAGGGCCCCGACGGCGCGATCTACCTGGCAACCGACGAGTCGGACGGCGCGATCTACCGGGTCGAAGTCGACGACTGACTCCGGTCGGCGTCCCGTAGCCGGGGGTGGCCGGGTGACCTCTCTGCGCTCAGAAGGTGATCACGAGAGCGACGGAGAGAACCCGGTCCACCCGGCCGAGCGGGGTCAGCACCCGCTCGCCGGTGGATTCGCCGTCGGGCGTCAGCAGCGGGATCGACTGCACGGGCGGCTGGTTGTCGACGAGCAGCTGCAGGGTGGTCTTCAGCGCCAGCCGGTCGGTGAGGCTCGCCGAGACCGCCTGCGAGAGGTCACCGCGAACATCGCCCCAGTCCTGCGCGTTGGCGTCGACCACCCACGTGACCTCGAGCCCGGTTCCCGACGACAGGCGGTGCTCGTAGTCGAGCGTGCTGCGCAGACCCGCGAAGCTGCGGTCGCGGTCGGGATCCGGGGTGACGTCGTCCTGGACCGTGTAGGTGAGTCCGCCCGCGAGCTTGATTTCCCAGGCGTCGTCGCGGCTCCACTGGGCGCCCGCCCCGGTCGAGAGGATCGTGCGCGAGGTGAAGCCGGCAAAGGCGTTTCGCTCCCATCCGGCCGAGCCGTAGGTGAAGATCCGCTCCGTCAGGGGCCGATCGTAGCGCGCCTGGGCGTTGTAGCGCTCCGCGGTGCGCACCGTCTCCTCCTCTTCGACGACTTCGAAATCGTTGGCCGACCCCACTGCGCTGCGCTCGATCCGGGTGGCGTCGGTCCGGATCGTCGAGAAATCGAGGCGGAGCTGGCCCCGCTCGCCCGTCCGACGCAGGGTGTTTCGCACCCCCAGCGTGCTCGAGATCGAGTTGCCTCCGCTCACCAGGTAGGTCAACTCCGCCGTGTTTCTCCACTGGACCCCGGAATCCTGGGCGTCGAGGGCGGGGGCGGTCAGCAGGAGGGTGGGAGCGGTCAGGAAGAGGGCGGCGAGGCCGGTAAGAAGCAGGGAGCGGACGGGTGTGAGGACGGCAGAAAAGGGTCGGTTCATGGTTTGGTGGGGTGGAGCGTGTACCAGAGGCGGGTTCGAATCGCGGGTTGGAACCCCGGACGCCGGGACGGGGTCCGCACCGGGGCGTCCGCACCGATCGGAGATTCCGACCGATGCGCGCGGGGTCACACTGAAGCGAGGTGGTAACGATGGTGCCCGGACTGAAGAAGATCTGTGCCTGGTGTGGGGATTCGGTGGCTGAGGGCGACCCCGGCGACGGGGTCCCGGGGGAGCGTGTCAGTCACGGAATCTGCCCGACGTGCGCGCATTCGCTCGATCTTCAGATCCAGTCCGTGGTCGACATGCACCAGCTCACGCACGAAGAGCACGACCAGCTCCCCTTCGGCGTGATCGAAGTCGATGGCGAGGGGGTGATCCTGGGCTACAACGACTGGGAGTCGCGGTTCACCACCTTTGCGAAGGATCGGGTAATGGGCCGCAACTTCTTCACCGAGGTCGCCCCCTGTACGGCGGTGCGCAGCTTTCTCGGCGAGTTCGAGGAGATGGTGGCGTCGGGTCGGCCCGACCGCCGCGAGCTCGACTACACCTTCGAGCTTCCGACCGGGCAGCGCGAGGTGCACATCATCCTGACCTGGCAGCCCGAGCCGGGGTGGGGCTTCATTCTGGTACGGGAGGCGACGACGTGAGAGGTATCGTGTACGGCCTGCTGGTCGTGGCGTGGGTCCTGGTGCCGGTCGGGTGTCAGGGGGATCCGGATGCGAGCCCGGACGAGACTCCATCGGTGTCCGGTGAGGCCTCCCCGGAGTCGGAGGCCACGGTCGAGGTGTCGAGCTTCGTGCCCCTTGGCGTGTCCGGCGAGTTGATCGTGACCGACGACTTTCGCTTCCGCCCCTGTGACGGAGCCGAGTGGTGGACGGTCGTGGATGGGACGGACGGGGAACTCGCACGGATTCCCGAGCGGCTGGAGTCCGGGGAGCGCCCCGTCTATGCCCACCTCGTCTTCGCGCAACCGGCCCGGGGCGGGCCGGGGGCCGAGGTGTCCGAGATCCGAAGCGCGTTTCCCGAAGGCTGGGGGTGCCCGGACGTCCTCCCCGATACCGAGCTTCAGGCGCGCGGGAACGAGCCCTTCTGGGGCGTGGACATCGATGGGAGCACCGCGCGGTTCCGGACTCCCGACGAGATCGACGGGATCGAGTACACGGCCGGGGCCTGGAGAGAGAGCTCCGACGGCTGGCGCTTCGAGGCCGAGCGCGACTTCGTCGACGGGATCGCGTACCTGACCGTCGAGATCATCGAAGAGCGCTGCTACGACTCGATGTCGGGGGCCTGGTACCCCTTCGCCTCGCGGGTCTCCGAAGGGGGGACCGACTACCGGGGCTGCGCGCTCGAAGGGCGGCGCACCGGTGAGCTCACTTCGAGGACGGCTCCGGGAGGATGACCGAGAAGAGGAAGCTGACCACCGAGATCAGGAGGCTCCCCAGGATCGCGGCCCAGAATCCTTCGACCGTCAGCGCGCCCACGAGTGCCGCGGTGAGCATGAGCATCAGGGCGTTCACGACGATGGTGAACAGCCCCAGGGTGATCACGAGCAGGGGGAGCGAGAGCAGGAGCAGGATCGGCTTGATCAGGGCGTTGACGAGCCCGAAGACCGCCGCCACCAGGATCACGGGCCAGAATTCTCCGGCCAGCTCGATGCCACCGACCACCTGCGCGGCGACCCAGAGGGCCACGGCGTTCACGAAGATGCGGATGATGAGGTTCTGCACGGCGCGCTGGTTCCTGTCTGAGGGTGCGAGTTCGTCCGGGCGTCGGGCGCGATCCCGGGGTTCGGGCTCGCGCCGTTTCGAGGAGGGGATCCGTCCGGGGGCAGGGATCCGTTGAGCCTCCGACCGGACAATGTAGCCAAAGCGGGGGGGCGCCGCCCAGCCCGGAGCATCGATCGCGAGATCGCCGCTCTCGCGGTGCCCGCACTGGGGGCGCTGGCCGCCGACCCACTGGTATCGATCATCGACACGATCTTCGTGGGGCGGCTGGGGACCGTGCCGCTGGCGGCGCTCGGCGTGAACACCGCACTTTTCTCGATGGCCTTCGTGGTCTTCAACTTCCTGGCCTACGGGACCACGCCCCGGGTGGCGCGGGCGCACGCCGCGGGAGACACCGCCGAGGTAGGCCGCTCGATCCTGCAGGCGCTGACGCTGGCGGTAGGGGTCGGGGTGATCGCGACCGTGCTGCTGTGGACGCTGGCTCGGCCCCTGGTGGCGCTCATGGGGGCTTCGGGGGAGCTCGAGGATCCGTCGCTCGCCTACCTGCGGATCCGGGCGCTGGCCGGGCCTGCGGTGCTCCTGATCATGGCTGGCCATGGGGTCTTTCGGGGGCTGCAGGACACCCGCACGCCCCTGTGGATCACCCTGGGGCTGAATGTCGTGAACCTGGTGCTCGACCCCCTCCTGATCTTCGGCTTCGGGTGGGGGCTCGAGGGGGCCGCCTGGGCCACGGTGGTGGCGCAGTGGGCGGGGGCGCTCGCCTTTCTGGCACTCCTGTTCGGGCCCCGCCGGTCGCTCCTGGGCGCGGCCCCCCGGCTTCCCACCCTGGTGGAGCTTCTGCCCTTTCTGCGGGTGGGCGGGGAGCTCTCGATCCGGACCTTCGCGCTGATCGGGACGCTGACGCTGGCGACGGCGGTGGCGACTCGGGTGGGGACCGCCGAGGTGGCGGCCCACCAGGTGGCCGTGCAGCTGTGGCTGCTTCTGGCGCTCGTGGTCGACGCGTTGGCGGTGGCGGCCCAGGCGATGGTCGGTCGCTACCGGGGGGTGGGCGACGAGGCCGGGGTGCGCC
>REBS01000048.1 GCA_007692605.1 Gemmatimonadales bacterium | reverse complement strand
CGGATCATCCGCCGCTACACCTACGAGCTGATTCAGAAGAACTGCATCGGACCCGGCCTCGACGTGCCCGGCCCCGACATGGGCGTCGGTGAGCGCGAGATCGCCTGGATGGCCGATACCTACATGGCCCTCTCGCAGGGCGAGCACTCGGCGGCCGGCGCCGTCACCGGCAAGCCGGTCTCTCAGGGAGGCATTCGCGGGCGCGTCGAAGCCACGGGGCGAGGCGTCTACTTCGGGCTGCGGGAGGCCGTCGCGATCGAAGAGGACATGAAACCCCTCGGGCTCTCGGCCGGGCTCGATGGAAAGACCCTGGTCGTTCAGGGGTTGGGCAACGTGGGCTACCACGCCACCAAGTTCCTGGCAGCGGACGGAGTGAAGCTCGTGGGGGTGGTCGAGCGCGAGGGGGCGATCTACGATCCGGCCGGCCTCGACCTGGAGCTGGTCTTTCAGCACCGGGCCGAGGGGGGATCGCTCCTGGAACTGGACGCCTCCGAGTCCATCGAGGGGGGTCGTGAAGGCGCCCGCGGACTCGAGTGGGAGTGTGACATCCTCCTCCCCGCGGCGCTGGAGAGTGTGATCCTTCCTGAGAACGCTCCCCGGATCCAGGCGAAGATCATCGCCGAAGGAGCGAACGGGCCGACCACCGCCGATGCCGACGAGGTCCTCAACGAGCGGGGGGTGCTTCAGATCCCCGACATGTTCCTGAATGCGGGCGGTGTGACGGTCTCGTACTTCGAGTGGATCAAGAACCTCACCCATCTGCGCTTCGGTCGCATGGAGCGTCGGTTCGAGGCCGCCTCGAACGAGCGGATCCTGCACGCGGTGGAGGGTCTTACGGGGAAGCGCTTCAACGGGAACGTGTTCGAGAAGATCGCCGTGGGCGCCGACGAGGAGGATCTCGTCAATTCGGGGCTCGAGGAGACGATGGTCAACGGGTACCACGAGATGCGGGAGATCGCCCGCTCCCGCGACACCGACCTGAGAACCGCCGCCTTCATCGCGTCGATCCAGAAGGTCGCCCTGGCGTACCGGGAGCGCGGCATCTTCCCCTGAAGGCCGGCACACACCAGGCACACGCAGAACCGAGGACGCACCACCCCGAAGGATGGTCCGTTGCCCGCACATCGCGCGGTTCAAAGGCCGTCGAAGCGGAGGGGGTGGGACTCGAACCCACGCAGGATTTCTCCTGACCTCGGTTTTCAAGACCGGTACGTTAGCCGCTCCGTCACCCCTCCGAGATCCTTTCCGGCGACTCGCAGCAAGCGCCCGAAGCGGGAGTCCATCCCGCTCCGGGCGCCCTGTGTTTACGCGAGCCAGCCTAAAGGTACGGCATGAGTGCCGGAATCAGAACACCCGTGGGCGCTGATCGGGAGCGCTTCGAAGTATGGGGCTTCCGATCGAGCGGTCGGGCAGTCGCTTCAGTTCGCCATGATCGCCCGGTCGACCACGTGGACCAGACCGTTGTCGGCCGTGTGGCCGGTCTCGGTCACGGTGGCTTCATTCACCTGCACCATCTCGCCTTCGATCGAGACCGTCAGGGGTTCTCCGAAGGCGGTCTCGACCACATCCCGCTCGGCAAGCATCGCCGCGTCGATCTCACCCGGGGCCAGATGGATCCCCAGCAGACCAGCGAGAGCCTCGGGGTTTTCCAGGAAGGCTTCGAGCTGCCCCTCGGGCAGGCTCCGGAACGCGTCATCGGTCGGCGCGAAGAGGGTGTAGGGGCCGTCCGTGGCCAGCGCCTGATCGAAGGCCGCGATCTCGAGCGCCTCGAGCAGAATGGTGAACTCGCCCTGTTCCTCGAGCACATCGATCAAGCTTCGTTCGAAAGGGGTCTGGGCGTCGGCCGCGCCGGGAAGCAGGAAGAGCGAGAGAAGGAGGGAGACGAAAATGGAGGAACTGATAGACTTCTTCATGGGTGGGCCCTGATGTTCAACAATGATTGACAGTACGAAACGAACGCAATGACGTTGTGCAAGATAGTACCACAACAACGACCTCACGGAAATTTGTACCAGCGTCACTGTGCCGTGTTCCAGCGTATCATGTTTTCGCATAACTTCGGAAGGATCGCCGCTCGTTATGCGTAAACATTATAACCGTCAATGGCGGAAGAGCCTTCGTCCGGTGAAGATCATGGCCATGCCATGCTCGTCGGCGGCCTCGATGACTTCGTCGTCGCGCATCGATCCTCCCGGCTGGATGATCGCCCGGACTCCGGCCTCGGCCGCCGCGTCCACCCCGTCCCGGAAGGGGAAGAAGGCGTCGGAAGCCAACGCCGAGCCCGCAAGATCGAGCCCGGCGTCGGCGGCCTTTCGAACGGCCACGACCGAGGCGTCGACCCGTGACATCTGTCCGGCGCCGATCCCGAGCGTGGCCCCGTCGGAGGCCAGGAGGATGGCGTTCGACTTCACCCCGAACACCGCGGCCCAGGCGAAGGCCAGGTCGACCTGTTCGGAGTCATCCGGCTGCCGCTCACTGACCACCTTCCAGTCGGGATTCACGACCCCGAAGAAGGGGGGAATCGGGGGCGTCTGCGCGAGCAGCCCACCGTAGACGCCACGCACCACCCGGCCCACCGGGTGATGGCCGTGTGCGGCCAGGAACCGGGCAGCCGACCGGGCATGAGCGTCCGAGGCCATTCGGACGTCGAAGGCGGCCATGGCCTTGGTCCGCAGGGGGCCCGGAGAGGCCTCCCCGACATCCAGCTCCATGCGGGGGAAGGTGAGGATGCGCAGGTTCTTCTTGCGAGTCAGGACCTCCATCGCCTCTTCGCTCACGGCCGGCGCCACCAGGCATTCCACGAAGAGCTCGGCGATCCGCTCGGCGGTGTCGGTGTCGACCTCGCGGTTCGTGGCGATGATCGAGCCGAAGGCGCTCATCGGATCGGTGCGCAGCGCCTTGTCGTAGGCCTCGGCGACGGCGTCCCCGATCGCCAGCCCGCACGGCGTCGTGTGCTTCACGATGCAGACCGCGGGGTGGGGCGAGAGGGCGAAGGGGGCCAGGCTGAGCAGGGCACCGTCGAGATCGAGCAGGTTGTTGTAGGAGAGTGCCTTTCCGTGATGCTGGGTCAGCCCGGCAACTCCCCCCGCGCGGGCATCGGCCTGGATGTAGAAGGCCGCTTCCTGGTCGGGGTTTTCGCCGTAGCGGAGGGGCTCGTGGCGAACGAATCCGTCGAGCATCAGGGGGGGGAGTGCGGGCGAGAGCTCGCCCCCGGCCGGGGGCGTTTCACCGGCTCCGGCGTCGGGATCGGTGTCCGGGGCGCTGTCCAGGTACACGGCCACGGCGGCGTCGTAGGAGGCAATGTGCCGGAAGACGGCCGCGGCCAGCCGTCGCCGCAGCGTGGTGGCGGCCTTCGACGACCCATCTGCGTCGAGCGATGCGAGGACCTCGGGGTAGTCCCGGGGGTCGACGACCACGTAGAGGTGTGCGTGGTTCTTGGCGGCGGCCCGGATCATCGTGGGGCCGCCGATGTCGACCTGCTCCATCGCGGCGGACGTCGGGACTCCACCGCGGCTCACCGTCTCCCGGAAGGGATAGAGGTTGACCGCGACCACGTCGATCGGAGCGTAGCCCAGCTCGGTCAGCGCCATCAGGTCCGAGGCGACATCGCGCCGGGCCAGGAGCGGACCGTGGATCGCCGGATGAAGGGTCTTGACGCGGCCGTCCATGATTTCGGGGTGACCCGTGATCTCGGAGACCGGTGTGACGGCGATGCCCTCGTCGATCAGGTGGCGAGCCGTCCCCCCGGTCGAGAGGATTTCGAAGCCCCGGTCCACGAGACCACGGGCGAAGGTGGCGAGTCCGGACTTGTCGGAGACGCTGAGGAGCGCGCGGCGGCGAGTGGTCATATCGGAGCGTGAGTTGAGTCGAGAGGATCGAGGGGCCGGGGAGCCCGGCCCTCGAAGATGGCGCGTGCGAGGTGATCGGCCACGCGTGGATACAGACGGTGCTCCACTTCGAGCACGCGTGCGGCGAGGCGGTCGGGGTCGTCGTCGGGACGGACCGGCACGATCTCGCGGGCCAGGGCGTCTCCCCGGTCGTAGGCCTCGTCGACCAGGTGCACCGTGACTCCGGTCCGGGTCTCGCCCGCGGCGAGGACCGCTTCGTGTACCCGTCGCCCGTACATCCCCTTGCCTCCGAAGGCCGGGAGGAGCGCGGGATGGATGTTCAGGATCCGGTCGCGATAGGCGGCCACCACCTCGGGGGGGATCATCCGGAGGTACCCGGCCAGCAGGACCATCCGGATTCCCGCTTCGTCGAGCAGGCGCAGGAGGGCCGGGGCATCGGCCGGGTCGATCGGTCGAGCGTCGCATCCCAGCGCCCGGGCCCGGGCCAGCACCGGCGCATCCGCCCGATCGCTCAGGACGAGGGTCGGGATCCAGAGTCCGGCGTCGGGCGGGAGGGTGTCGGGAGACTCCACCCGCGTCGAGCGCGCCCGGGTGGCGTGTGCGTGCAGGGCCGCGACGTTCGATCCTCGTCCCGAGGCGAAGAGCGCCGTCGGGATCGGGGGGTCGTCGGGCGAAGTCACGCGAATTCCCCAGCCCCCCCGCGGGCCTGGGAAATCAGAAAGGGGTTGCCCATCCGCTCTCCCGCGACCGTGGTCGGGGGACCGTGCCCGGTGAACAGGCGGGTGTCGTCGGGAAGCGAGAGCACTTCGCGGCGGATCGACTCCATCAGCTCCTGCATCGAGCCCCCGGGAAGATCGGTGCGGCCGATGGAACGGTGAAAGATCACGTCGCCCACGAGCGCCACGCCGTCCCCGGGATGGTGGAAGATCACGTGGCCCGGGGCGTGTCCGGGCGCAAGGCGGACCTCGAACTCCGTGTCTCCGAGCGGTACCGGTGTGCCGGGGGTCAGGTCGGCGTCGACCGGGGGCATCGGTCCGGGCGAGGGGAGCCCGAAGGCACGGGCCTGCTCCACGGCGCCCTCGTAGAGGAACCGATCCGCCGGGTGCAGGTGGATCGGTGCGTCGATCGATGCCCGCACTTCCGGGATACCCTCGACATGATCGAGATGGCCATGCGTGAGGTAGATCGCCTCGACACGGGAGGCGCCCCCCCCGATCGCCTCTACGATGGCGGGGGCCGTGTGGCCGGGATCGATGACCGCGAGCGCTCCCGAGCTGCGGCACTCCACGAGGTATCCGTTCTCCTGGAAGGGCCCCCCGGGGAACGAACGAATCGTCAGGCTGTCACCCTGGTGGACCGCGGGATCCTGCGAACGAGAGGTCAACGGGGACCGTTCAGATCGTGAAGGAACTGCCGCACCCGCAGCCGCCCGCCGCGACCGGGTTCTTGAAGGTGAAGCCCGAGCCCATCATGGTCGTGACGTAGTCGATCTCGACGCCCTCGAGATACTGGGCGCTGAAGGGGTCGACAAACACGCGAATCCCGTCGGAGAGGTCGAATACCTCGTCTTCATCCTCGGGGTTGTCCTCGATATTGAGGCCGTACTGGAAGCCCGAACAGCCGCCGGGCAGCACCGCCACGCGCAGCCCCGCCGTCTCGCCGGCCCCATGCTCTTCCATGAAGCCGTGAACCTTGGTGACCGCATTTTCACTCAGATTGATCTGCATATCCGATTCTGCTCCCGTCATGGTGTCATCGTACGGTTGAAAGCTACCCGGGAGACGGCCCCGGGGTCAAGGCATTGCGGGGTTTGCTCCGGGCTCGCCGGCAGGGTCGCGGGCGGCGGCAGCGTCCGGGTCCCCGTCGGGATCGCCGTCGGGATCCCCATCCGGATCGTCGTCGTCCGGGTCTTCCTCGGGCTCGGGCTCGGGGACCTCGAGCTCCGCCTCCCCGCCGCCGCCGGGAATCCCGTTGATATTGATCACTCCCGTGACCTCGACCGTGTACACCGCACCCGGCTCGAGGGGACCGTCGAGCACGAAGACGATCTCCTGGGCCGGAAGGAGGGGGGGGTCGTCGAGCGGGGCCTCGGGGACCTCCACATCCTCGGGATCCTCGACGTCGTCGGGGTCGACCGCGTCCGGATCATCGGGGTCGCCGGGTGGGTCGGGGTCGGCCTCCTCTTCGGCCTCCCTTCGGAGGACCTCGCGGGCGTCCCATTCCCATCGGTGGAGGATCTCGACCACCTGGGGGGCGTCGCCCTCTTCGCGCGAGAGTAGAGCCGTGATCCCCTCGAGCGACTCCTCGGGATCGAGGTGGTCGTCGAAGCGGGCCTCGACCGAGAGGGAGTCCAGGAAGGCGACCCCCGCCAGTACGGCCGCGGTGGTGTCCGGCTCCAGGAGCGCCAGGTCGGAGAGGATCAGGGTGTCGCCCACCGCCACCTCGACCTCGATCGCATCCTGGGGCTCGTTGAAGTTCGGCTCCCGGTCCCGGTTCAGGTCGTCGTAGGCCGTGACCCGGTATCGACCCGAGGGGAGGTACTGGAAGGCGAAGATCCCCGTGGAGTCGGCCACCGTGGAGTGGGTCGGGCCGTCGGGGAGCCGTCGGGCATCGACCCGCGCGCCATCGACCTCCTGCAGGGTCAACCGGTCGACCAGGATCCCCGCGAGCAGGTTGGGTTCGAACTCGGGGCCGGTCGAGAAGAAGAAGTCGAAGGGTGCCTCCATACGGTTCCGAAAGAGATCCTGGAGGATGGGAAGGATCGTGATCTGATAGACCGTCTCCTCGCGGAAACCGCCCTCCATCGAGATCTGGATCCCCCGGCGCTGATGGGATACCTCGACCGCCCCGGTACGCGGAGAGACCACGACCGCGTCGCGCAGGGTACCCGAGGTGGGGCGCTCCGACACCCGCCGCTCGAACTCCACCCGCAGGGGTCCTCCGAAGGGCGCACGGATCTCGAAGGTGTCGGGCGATACCGAGACCACCTGCAGAGGGGTCTCGGGGACCGGTCCACCAGTCGGCTGGCTGGCCTGGGCACATCCCCCGGCCACCATGGCGAGCCCCGCGATCAACACCGCGCAACGCCACGAAATCATTCGACCCCCAGGGCCCGGAGCTTGTCGTGCAGCTTGTCGCGCTGGTCGCGGAAGGTCGCGGCCTTGTCCCGCTCCTTCTGGACCACCGCTTCGGGGGCCCGCGAGGTGAACTGCTCGTTTCGCAGCTTCTTTTCGGCGCCATCGAGCTGCGCAGACAGGCGCTCGATCTCCTCCTGCAGCCGTTCTCGTTCGTGGTCCAGGTCGACGAGGTCCTCGAGGGGCAGGAAGACCTCGGTCCCGTTTCGGAGCACCGAGGTCGCCCCCACCCCCCGACCCTCGGCGCTGCCGAAGTCCACCTCGGACACCCGCGCCAGCTGCTCGAGGAGAGCCGGATCGGACTCCAGCGCGCCCCGGAAGGCGGCCGGCGCTCCGGTCAGGACGAGGGCCACCGGCTTCCCCTCCCCGACCCCATACTCCTTGCGAAGGCTGCGGACCCCCCCGATGAGCTCCTGCAGGTCGGCCACCACGGCTTCCGCCTCGGTATCTTCCCGGTCCGGGTTCGGCCGGGGCCATGGGGCGACGAGGAGCGAGTCCGGCCGCTCGGAGCCTTCGGGCCACGGGATCCGGTCCCAGAGATGTTCGGTCACGAAGGGCACGAGCGGATGCAGGAGGCGCAGGATCGAGTCGAAGACGTGTGTCAGAACGGCCCGTGCCGTCTCGCGCCTCTCCGCGCCCGCCTCGCCCCGGAGACGGGCCTTCGACATCTCGAGGTACCAGTCCGCGAAGTCCCCCCAGAAGAAGTGGTGGATCCGGTCGACGGCCTCGTGCAGACGGAACCGCTCGAGTTCGCGGGTCATCGAGCCGGCGGTGTGCGAGAGACGACTCAGGATCCAGCGATCCGCCAGCTCCAGCGACCCGTCCAGTTCCTCGATCGGGCGCACCGGCTCGTCGCCCACCGACATGAGGGTGAAGCGGCCCGCGTTCCAGAGCTTGTTGGCGAAGTTGCGGCCCGGGGCGAAGGCGGCCTCGAGGTCCTCGTGGTCGAGGTGGATGTCGGTGCCGACCCCGCACATCGAGAGCACGGTGTAGCGCAGGGCGTCGGCCCCGAAGCGATCGACGACCTCGATCGGGTCGATCCCGTTGCCCAGGGACTTCGACATCTTGCGTCCCTGCGCGTCGCGCACGGTGCCGTGCAGGAAGACGTCGTGGAAGGGGGCCTCCCCCCGGAACTCGTAGCCCGCCATCACCATCCGGGCGACCCAGAAGAAGAGGATCTCGGGCGCGGTGACCAGGGTGTGGCCGGGATAGAAGGCCTTCACGTCCTCGGTCTCTTCGGGCCACCCGAAGACCGAAAAGGGCCAGAGCCACGACGAGAACCAGGTATCGAGGACATCGGGGTCCTGCTCCAGCTGAGCACCCCCGCATGCCGGGCACTCGGTGGGGTCGACGCGCGCGCAGATCGTCTCGCCGCAGTCCCCGCAGTACCACACGGGGATCCGATGACCCCACCAGAGCTGCCTCGAGATGCACCAGTCGCGGATGTTCTCGAGCCAGTCGCAGTAGACCTTGGTCCAGCGATCGGGGTGGAAGCGCAGCGTCCCGTCGCGGGCGGCGGCCAGCGCCGGCTCGGCCAGCGGCTTCATCCGGACGAACCACTGGTCCGAGAGTCGGGGCTCGACCACGGTTTCGCAGCGGTAGCACCGGGGGACCGAATGACGGTGCGGCTCGTCGCCCTCGAGAAGCCCCAGCGCGTCGAGGGAATCGAGGACGGACCGGCGGGCGTCGAAGCGATCCATGCCCCGATAGGCCTCGGGGGCGTTGTCGTTCATCGCCGCCTCGGGGGTGAGCACGTTTCGGATCTCGAGCCCGGTGCGCCGCGCGATCTCGAAGTCGTTCGGGTCGTGCGCGGGGGTGACCTTGACCATCCCGGTCCCGAACTCCGGATCGACCCATTCGTCGGCCACCACGGGAATCGTCCGTCCGCTGAGCGGGAGGTCGACCCGGGCCCCGACGAGCGCGCGATACCGGTCGTCGTCGGGGTGGACGGCCACGCCGGTGTCGCCGAGCATGGTCTCGGGGCGGGTGGTCGAGACCGTCAGGAACCAGCGCCCGTCGTCGAGTCGGCCGAGCGCCTCGGCGCCCGCCGCCCGCGCCGCCTCGGCCTGGGGCCAGGACGCCTCGGGCAGGGGGTAGCGCAGGTGGTGCAGCCGTCCTTCGGTCTCGGATCCCTCGGCCTCTTCGTTCGAGAGCGCGGTACCGCACCGGGGGCACCAGTTGATGATGTACTCGCCCCGGTAGATCAGGTCCTTCTCGTAGAGGCGCA
>REBS01000173.1 GCA_007692605.1 Gemmatimonadales bacterium | reverse complement strand
GTCGGGTACACCGTCCGGATCGAACGCCGCAGGCGCGTTGTAGACCCGGTCGCGGTAGCTCATGTGCGACAGCGCGTCGACGTGCGTGACCGACAATCCATGGAAGACGAGCCCGATCCGCTCCATCGCCCAAAGAACGGACCCATCGGCAGGGCCCAGCAGGGTGTCGGAGAGTAGCATGAAGCCGAGTTCCATCTCCTCGAACATTCCGGGGACGGGCCCGATCAGCAGATCGCGAGCGAGGGAGACCGTACCGCCGTCCCGCATTTCCTGGACGGCGTGGAGGCGGACCTCCGGCGTGATGAGGTTCAGCGTCCCCTTCTGGTCGAGCTCTCCCCAGCGCCCCGTGTTGTCCACGCGTGTGAACAACGCATCGAACGCCTCGCGCGTTATCGGGGCATGATCGGCCGACGCCTGCGCGACTGCGGGGGCAGGCACCAGTCTGGTCTCTTCTTCTGGTGAGCACGACAGCAGCGCCAGAAGCGGGAGGACGACGAAGAAGTATCTCAGGTCGAAAGGTGCCCGCATGCTGGATCTCCTCAACGAGAGTGGTATGGCGCTGCCGCTCATTCTGCGAGCCCGAGCTGTTGCAGGAGGCCGAGCTGGTCCCAGACCACATGCTCCTCCACGCTCTGCCCGTCGACGATCCGAGAGACCGAAACCCCTGGAATCGACACCCGCTTCCCGGTGGGGGGCATGTCCTGCAGCGGCCCCGTGTTGGTCCCGCTGAAGGTGTAGCTCAACGAGACCATCTCTCCTTCGCCCACCAGGTGGTCGATGGTGAAGCGACAGTCCGGAAAAGCACTCACGTAGGTCTCGTAGAGCTGCTTGTATCCTTCGGGACCCTTGAACTCCCCGTTAGGGTTGTGGGAAACGAACTCTTCGGCGAAAAGACCATCGAATGCCGCAGGGTTCCTGGCGTTCCAGGCTTCCTCGATGACCCGCTGCATCAGGGCCTTGTTGCTTTCAGCTGACATGGTCAACTCTTGGGTGGTCCCCCCGACCGGGAGGCGTGTTGTGCATGGGATTTGGCAGGGCGCGACGCATCGCGAACCTGCCCTGGCCCTTCCCCCTACGTGAAAGCTCTCTGAAGGGGGCCATCCACGGATTCTGCGGGGGGGACTGGTCGGTGGGGCGGCGCATCGGGACATGGCCCCATACGGAGGAGTTTCCCATAGGCTCGGGGCGCACCTCATACGTGCGACCGGGGCCCGCACTCGATTGAACGCGGTGACGATGGCCCCGTGGCGCTGGATTCTCCGTAAAGGGACAGGGAAGGGCACATCCATGTCGAATGGACCCGTCTTCCGGAAGATGTTCGCCGGAGGCGTGCTGCGCCCACCGGCGCCTCGCCCCACGCACCGCCGTCCCCGCATGGGGACGAACCAGGGAGTTTCTCTTGTCAGCAGCCAAGGCAGCCGTTCCGGCTTGGGATATCCGATGATCTCCTTTTTCAGAACGATCCGTCGAAACCTCATCGCCCGGAAGAGGGTTGCCCGGTACACCGTCTATGCCGTGGGAGAAGTCCTTCTGGTCGTCATGGGCATCTTGATCGCCCTGCAGGTGAATACGTGGAACGAGAACCGCAAGGTGTCTCATGAACGTGTGAAGCTCCTGCATGCTTTGAAAGCGGACTTTCAAGCTCATTATCAAGACACCGAGCGTGTTCTTCAAAACGGAGAACACATCAGGAGGGTGCAGGAGCGTCTACTGGGTTATTCTTCCGGAAAAATACCCATCGATGTCCCCGCTGACTCGTTGCGTTTTCTCATGCAGGAATGGTACAGGTTCTCGCCGTTGCGCGCCTTGACCGCATCGCTGGACCAGGCGATCTCGACCGGCAAGGTCAATATGATCGAAAATGAAGCGTTGATATCAGGCCTCAACCTCCACAGAAACCAGGTAAAGGGCTATGAAAGAGTATTCGACCGTGCGGGTGAATTCGTATGGAGTGAAAACTTCAAACTGATATCCCCCTTTCTTGTATCGAGCGAGTTGCTGCTGCGGATGGGAGGCATTGATGCAGTTCCCGAACAGCATCCCGATTTCGACCTGAGGGGAGAAGCGCTCGGTGCTTTCCTGCAACGGCCTGAAATCTATGCCTTGATCCATCAAGCTTATGCATCGAACGTGATTGTGAATAACTGGGTAGAGGGAGTGCGAAGTACCACGGAAACCATTCTCGCAGAAATCGACATATCGCTGAACAATTGACCTGCTGCCTGTCGGCAGAACTCGTGTTGGCTCCATTCATCTCCGTCCCCGAGGCGTTCTCATGTTCGCACGACGCATCCCGACCCCCTGCTTCGTCCTGCTCTGCGCCGCTCTCCTCCTCCCGGGAACCGGGGCGGGGTGCACGGCGGATACGGAACCCGGCGCCCTCGAGGCCGGATCCGTGACCACCGAGCGACTGCGACACGCGGGGGGCGAGCCTGAAAGCTGGCTCGCGCACGGGGGCACACACGCCGAGGACCGGTTCAGCCGCCTGGAGCAGATCGACCGGGAGAGTGTCCACCGGCTCGGGCTCGCCTGGAGCCACGACTTCAACCTGCGTGGCGGTGTCGAAGCCACCCCCCTCATGGCCGGAGACGTCCTCTACGTCAGCGGACCCTGGAGCACGGTCGAGGCCCTCGATGCCCGATCGGGCACACCGCTCTGGAGATATGATCCCGAGGTTCCGAGGCTGCGGGGCCTTTACGCCTGCTGTGACGTCGTGAACCGCGGCGTTGCGCTCCACGAGGACAGGGTCTTCGTCGGGACCCTGGACGGGCGCCTGGTCGCCCTGGATGCCGCAACCGGCACACCCGTCTGGGAGGTCGTCACCACCGAGAACGACATGCCCTACACGATCACCGGCGCGCCGCGTGTGGTCGAGGGCCTGATCATCATCGGCAACGGGGGCGCCGAGTATCCGGTTCGCGGATATGTCTCGGCCTACGCGTCCGGGACCGGCGCGCTGGTCTGGCGGACCTACACCGTTCCGGGAAATCCCGCGGACGGCTTCGAATCGGAGGCGCTCGAGCGGGCGGCGGAGAGCTGGAGCGGAGAGTGGTGGCTCCATGGCGGGGGCGGGACCGCCTGGGACGCGATGGCCTACGATCCCGAGCTGGATCTCCTCTACATCGGGACGGGAAATGGTTCGCCCTGGAGCCGCGAAGTCCGAAGCCCCGGGGGAGGCGACAACCTCTACCTGTCGTCAATCCTTGCGCTTCGCCCGTCGGATGGCTCCCTCGTCTGGCACTACCAGACGACCCCCGGTGACAACTGGGACTTCACGGCGACGCAGCCCATGATCCTCGCGGACCTGGAAATCGACGGAAGGCTCCGAAAGACGATCATGCAGGCACCCAAGAACGGGTTCTTCTACGTCCTCGATCGGGAGACGGGCGACTTCATCTCGGGAGAAAACTACGTTCGGGTAAACTGGGCCGACGGAATCGACCCGGTGACCGCCCGCCCGAGGGAGCAGCCCATTGCCTCCTACCACCCCGGCCCCAGCGGCGACCTCACCCCCTGGTTCTTTGGCGGTCACAACTGGCAGTCCATGTCGTTCAACCCGGAGACGGGCCTCGCATACTTCCCCGTCCACGAGGGGGGAGTCATCTACTCGGGTGCCGAGGGCCCCACCCTCTTCGAGGGAATCTTCAGTGTCGGGACGGGGGCGGCCTTCACGATGGTGCCCATGGGATTCCTTCTGGCATGGGATCCGGTGGCCCAGCAAGAGGCATGGCGCATCCCGCTGGCCAACTGGTGGAATGGCGGGACGCTCTCGACGGCCGGCGGCATCGTCTTTCAGGGTGGGGGGGACGGTCGATTCGCAGGGTATGATGCGGAAAGCGGGGAGGTTCTCTGGGAGTTCTCATCCGGGCTCGGCATCATCGCCGCCCCGATCAGCTACGAACTCGATGGGGTCCAGTACGTGACGGTGGCCGCCGGGTGGGGAGGTGTCGGTGGCCGAACCAATGCTCCATCGGGAGAGGCCGAAGCGTACGAGCAGCGGGGGCGTCTGATGACCTTTGCCCTGGATCGCGACACGCCGCGGCCGCCGCTGTTCCCGCGAAGTGCCCTTCCGGATCTCGGTGCGCTGAGGCTCGACGATCTCGGCCTGGCGGACGACGCGGCCGCACTCGGAGAGGGGGAGAAACTCTATGCCCTGAACTGCATCATCTGCCACGGGCAGGCTGGAAGCTCGATGGGTACGATGCCGAACCTCCAGCGAATGGCGCCGGGCACGCACCGGATCTTCGGGGATATCGTTCACGGTGGACGTCTGGAGGTGATGGGAATGCCCGGCTTCGCCGAGCGACTTTCCGAAGAGGAGGTGGCGCTGATCCACGGTTACCTGGTCTCCCGGATCCGGATGGCTGTCGGGGAACCTTGAGGCCCGGTCTGGCGGCGCCTTTCAGCGCTCCCCGGGGTTGGTGTACACGACCAGGTAGCGGAGTGAGTTCGTCAGGGATGGTGGTGCGGCGAGTTCTTGTAATGCTGCCGGAAGAGGTCGATTCCAAAGTCGTTCTCGAGATCGCGCCAGACGGTATGGATGTGATTGGCGTCGCTCTGCACGTTGTCATACTCGATCAGCAGCGTCGGGCCGTGGATCCGGTAGTAGTGCGGCTCGCCTGGCTCCGTGCTGCCCATCCAGACGAAGTTCAGGTTCTCGATACCGGCTTCGCGGATCGCGGTCAGACGTGCTTCCGCGATACTCTCCTCGAGATTGCCGGCGTACACCTCCAGGAGCTTGAGGAGGAGCAGCCGATCGGATGACCCCATCTCCCCCGCTGGCAGGCCCTCGCGGGGAAGATCACGGGCAACGGGATCGTTCCGCGTCAGGATGTCGAACGGCGCCTCGTCCGAGACGATCGCCCGGGATCTCAGAGCCGGAGGCAGGCGCCTGACGAGAAGGCGAGCAAGGTCCTCCTCCGACGACAGCACCCGCAGGCCGGCGAGCGATCCAGTTCGCACCTCGGCGGGATTGCTGCCGAGAAAGAGGGGACTCGTGGAAAGTCCGTCGGGATCTACCGAAGTGAAATTCAGGGAGACGTGATGCCCCTCGAAGCGCCATCCCCAGGGCTCCGGCGTGCCGGGGTCGCCGAATACCGCCAGGGTATACGCCTCCAGATCGCGAGGGAATCCGGCAGTCTCGATGGCGCGGAGCACCTCCTCGAGTTGCATGATGCCGGTGACCTTGAGATAACCGGAGTCACTGAGCACCATACGCAGCAACGCGTGCGTCCGTCGGCGCTGTTCCGCGGTCATCTCCGACAGAGGCAAGCCGGCTCTCGGACCGGGAACGTACGCCCAGGTCGTCCGGTTCGTATCCTCAAAGGGGCGGTGCGCCCGTTCGGCGCGAGCGCCGGTCCCCAGAGCCGCGAGCAGGTCGAGCGCCGCGGTGGACATCGCGGCGTGTACAGGCTCCGGAGCATCGGCATGCGGCGTCTGAGCCCCCGCTGGCGCCGAGCAGGCGGCAAAGCCGAGCGTCAGCAGTAGGGCCGGAATCGAACGGTGCATGTGATCTCCATGGAACGGGTTTCAGGACGACGACGTTCGTCCTGCTGCTACTTGCGGGGCCGGGGCAGGAATTCGGTCGGAATCGCACCATCCTTGCGGAAAAGCGGACGCAGTGGGGCCATCCGCCACGCCCTGCACCCGTTCGTGTCGGGAGCGTGTCGGGGCCAGGTCCCACGCCGGCGCACACCCCCGAGAAGTCCTGCCGCACGACCGATGGCCCCGTCCGGCGGGATTTTCCGTAAGGGGAGACGAACCCTCGACGGGCTCAACCGATGCGTGGGGCTGCAGCGCAGAACTCGTCAGTCGGGCGAGGACCCCTTCCTGGTACTCAGTTGAGGAGATTGAAGATGACCCGAGTCAGCGGCCTGATCGCAATAATGATGATGCTTTCCGCGTGCGAGGCCCCCGCTCCACCCCTACAGCACATCGCCGAAGGGCACCAACCGGGCCAGGAGGAAGCCGTCCTTGGAGCACTGGACCGTTTCATAACGGCGGTCCTCGATGATGATATCGAAGCCCGGACGATGCATACTCCGGAGGGCGTGACCTATCACTGGCGCCCGGCAGAAGGCGGCGGCACGCAGATCACGACAGGCCCGACCTCCCGTTTGACCGATCCATCCGAAGAAAGAGGGCATGTCGTTCGTGAGCGGTACTGGTCGCCAACGGTGATGATCCGAGGTGGAATCGCAGTCGTGTGGGCGCCTTATGAGCTTTGGATTGATGGGGAGACACTCCATTGCGGTATCACCAATTTCGACTTCGTCGAGCGCGATGGCCAATGGCTTATGTCCAACGCGATGTGGACGGTTGAGCCCGACGCGTGTGCCGAGTTGCGGCCCGTGGACAGCTCGCAACTGCGCCCTCGAGACTGATGTCGGCCAAACAGACGCGCCACCACCAGCACTGGGATCCGATGATACGGCCCCATGAGTAGCGATCCCCAGCCGGGAGTCTCCTTCTGGCAGGAGCTCAAGGAGCGCCGAGTGGTTCGCGTCGCCCTGGTCTACCTCGCGGTGGCATGGGCGCTGGTCCAGGGAGCCGAGACCCTCACCAGGGTCCTCGATCTCCCGGAGTTCACCGATCGGCTGGTCTTCGCGCTGCTCGTGCTCGGCTTCCCGGTCGCCATCGTGCTGGCGTGGGCCTTCCAGGTGACTCCCGACGGGGTTCGGCGGGCGGAGCCGTTCGTCCTGACCGGGCGGCTCAGGCGGTCGCTCCTGGTGGGACTGGGCGTGGGGGTCGTCGCGGTCTCCGGCGTTGCGCTGACCACCTTCGCCGGGGGCCGGAGCGACGGCGGCGACCTCGTCGGGACGTCGCTCGACGCGCACCTCGTCGCCGTGCTCCCCTTCCGGGTCAACGCGCCGGAAGCGCTTTCCTACCTGGGTGCCGGGTTCATGGACCTCCTGGCCGCGCGCCTGGACGGAGAAGTGGGGCCGCGTGCCATCGATCCGGGGGTCGTGGTGGCCGCAGCGCGCCACGACGGCGCGGGCGCGGTTCTGGTAGCGCGAGGGCTGGGCGCCGGTCGGGTCGTGACGGGCGCGGTGGTGGGCGACCGGTCGTGGATCACGGTGACGGCCGAGCTGGCGAGCGTGCCGGGCGGCGAGCGGCTCGCGGGCGCCTCGGCAGCCGGGGACCCGGACTCCATCGCCCAGCTCGCGGACCAGGTGATCGGGCAGTTGCTGAGTCTTTCCACCGGCGAGTACCCCACCTCCGTGGCGCTGCTGACCAGCACCTCTCCGGAGGCCCTGAGGGCGTACCTGCTCGGCCGGCAGGATCGGCGTCTCGGCAGGTACTACGACGCGATCCTCCACTATGACCGCGCGCTGGCCATCGACTCGACCTTCGCGCTGGCGGCGATCGCCCGGGCGGACGGCTCTCAGAATGCGCTCGCCGCCGGCGACGGCGGCGGCCTTCAGATCGCAGCCCGGTATCGCGACAGGCTGCCGCCACGCGACCGCCAGTACCTGGACGCGCGGCTGCCGGAGACGCCGCGCACCGGCGCCGAGTGGCGTGCCACCTTCGAGCAGTTGACCCGGGATCAACCGGACCGAATCGAAGCCTGGTACTGGCTCGGGGAGCACCGCATCCACGAGCGTGGCATCGTCCACGGCCCGGCGTGGGTGGCCGCTGCGCGCACCGTGTTCGAGCGGGCGCTGGCGCTCGATCCGGAGTACATCCCGGTGATCGACGACCTCATGTTCCTCGCCGTCCACGAGGGCAGGCGGGAAGACCTGCAACGCTTGGCCCGCATCTACGTGAACCGGGACGGGCGAGAGGTGGCTACCCATCCCTACCGCGGACTCGCCGAGGGCGGGGACATGGTCCTCGAGCCGTCCACGCTGCCCGATGCAGACGCGAACGGGATCGTCGTCGCTCCGCTCTGGCCGCTCGCCTTCACCAGCGTGGTCCCGGCGGACTTCCTGCCCTGGATCGAGGCTGCCTTCCGTGAGGCACGCCGCCGGGCCGGCACGGACATCACGCTGCGCACTGCGCTGGGCAACGAGTACCGCGTCAACCTCGCGCTGGGGCGGCCCGCGCGGGCCGCGGCCGTGCGCGAGGAAGCCATCCGCGCCTCCGTGATCGAGCGTCACGGCGTGATGACGATCGAGGACGCGCTCTGGGAGGGAGTCGCGCTGGAGGATGCGGAGGCTACGGTGCGCAGGATCGATGAGCGGCTCCGGGGAGTGCCGGAGACCTCGCTTTCCGTCGCCGATGCCCGCGAGCTGACGGCCGCCGAGCTTTGGCGATACCATCGGGATGCCCTGTACCAGAGCGCCGCGACGCCCCGGCGCATTCGCGCCCTCGCCGCACGGACACCCCATCCCGCCAACCTCGATCTCGAGGCACACGCGCTCCTCCTCGAGGCGTGGGCACAGGTGCGGGATCGGGATGCCCGCGCCGCTGAATCCATGGACCGGCTCGAACAGATCCTCGAGATCGAGCCTCCAGGCGACAACAGGCGGCCGGCCTTCAAGCTCTCGGCGGCGACCATCCTGGAAGAGCAGGGCGATCCGAGTCGTGCCCTCGACATGCTCGATCGGATTTCTCTCTGGACGCCCCAACAGTACCGGTGGGGCCTAGCCTCCTTCGAGCGGGTGAGGTGGCTGCGCATGGCCCAGCTTTCGGCTCAGGTCGGGGATCCGTCGCGCGCTGTGCGCGAGTACCAACGCTGGCTCAAGCTGCACGCGGATGCGGAGCCGTCCGTCCTCCCGGAGGTCGAGGTCGTACGCGCGGAGTTGGCGCGGCTGGAGGGTTCCCGATGAGAGACCTGTTTACCGAGCTCAAGCGGCGGAAGGTAATCCGGGTGGCGGTCGTGTACATGGCCACCGCCTTCGTGATCCTGCAGGCGGCCGACATCATGCTGCCCCGCCTGGGCGTGCCCGAATGGGCCATGAGCCTGGTGGTGGTGCTGGTGGTGCTGGGATTTCCCCTCGCACTGGTCCTGGCCTGGGCGCTGGAGCTGACGCCGGAAGGGGTGCGGGTGACCCCGTCATCAGTGAGGTCCGAGCCAACCGGGCCCGAGGTAACTCCGGACGGGGTTCGGCGGGCGGAGCCGTTCGTCCTGACCGGGCGGCTCAGGCGGTCGCTCCTGGTGGGACTGGGCGTGGGGGTCGTCGCGGTCTCCGGCGTTGCGCTGACCACCTTCGCCGGGGGCCGGAGCGACGGCGGCGACCTCGTCGGGACGTCGCTCGACGCGCACCTCGTCGCCGTGCTCCCCTTCCGGGTCAACGCGCCGGAAGCGCTTTCCTACCTGGGTGCCGGGTTCATGGACCTCCTGGCCGCGCGCCTGGACGGAGAAGTGGGGCCGCGTGCCATCGATCCGGG